>NZ_JCACKO010000018.1:0-62297 GCF_059505445.1 Brasilonema angustatum
CTCCAAATGATTATCATTCTTGCTTTGGGTGATTTTATTGCTTGGAAGTCCCTTACCTATTACTCTTTTAAACGGCAAGCAAACCTTGCCTATTATTGAAGCTTATTTTGAGTTTAATCATCTTAAACATCTCTATCGTCAGGGTTGGCTAAACCACGGTATTGAACCAAAGTCTTGTGAGAGTGTTGCAGAACACTCATTTTGTGTTGCACTATTAGCTTTATTTTTGGCTGATGAATATCATCTGAAATTAGACACAACCAAGGTCATTCGTATGGCTTTAATCCATGATTTAGGAGAAGTATATGCTGGGGACTTTACTCCAAAAGATGCTATAGAACAAAATCAAAAATATCAACTAGAAAAGGAGTCTATTCTTCAAGTACTGAACAAACTTCCTCATGGATTAGAGTGGATTGCTTTATGGGAAGATTACGAAAAGGGGGAATCTCCTGAATCACAGTTTGTTCATCAGCTTGACCGATTAGAAATGGCTTTACAAGCTAGTGTATACGAACACCTGGGGCTAGCAAATTTATCAGTATTTTTTGAAAGTGCTAATCAAGCTTTGTCCGCACAGCAACTAAAATCTATATTTATATCACTAAAAGATTTAAGGGATTAAACTCAAATCAGCCAGCAAAACACGAAAAAATATACATTAATTAATATATCAATCCTAAATTATTTATAAACAATTCCTGTTAAGATCCCTCATGGGAGAATTTACAATCTCATTTAGGACTGCTATATACACACTAAGAAATATAGCAGAAGTCACCAAGTCAGAAGTAAAAATGCCTTTTTGCCTAGCTTTTAGACAAGAGCGTTGTACCTCAATTACTTAATTGTCTGTATTCTCAAAAATGTTTTTTTACATCCTAATTGCTCGATTTTATTTTTAATAATTAAGAGCTGAATCACTAAGCCAAATATGTAAACACAATTTTGAGTAAATCTGCACGAGTAAAAGGTTTAGTTAAATATCCAGAAGCTCCTACCAATCTTGCTTTAACTCGGTCTACAAGTCCTTTATTTCCCGTTACCATAATTATGGGAGTTTTTTTGAACATTGAATTATTTCGGACAATTCGGCATAATTCATAACCATCCATCCCGTCCATATTCAAATCCAGTAATATTAAGTCTGGTTTGTACCTAATAACGGACATAACGGCTTTGAGTGGATCATTGATTGTCACGACAGAAAAATTTTCATCTTCTAAAAAGCGGCTAATTTCTTTAAGCATGGTGGGACTATCATCTACAGAAATAACTTTGTAGACTTTTCGTGGGGTGAGAGTAGCGGAAGTTCCTACTTCATGTTTAAGATTGTTGTTATTGGATATTGTTGATTTCTGAATTTGTTCCTTCTCAGGAGAAACTGGAGTTTGTCGCTGTTGAGTAGCGGCATAACTTGCAGAAATAGCAGAGTTATCCTTTGAGATAGTGCGACTTGATGCTACTTCTGAATCAAGCAGTTTAGTATGAGTTGATTCGGTAATAGAACTAGAAGGTTGTATGAAATCTGTAAAAGTCTTTGGTAATTTATCAAAGGGTGGGTCTGGTTCATGTAATAGTATTGTGCCATTTAAAATATAAGGGTATAATATTTTGGCGAGTTGGACTTCGTCTTGATTCATTATCACTGACAAATGTCGCAAACTAAAACCTTTCATCCACTCAGTTAACTGAGGATCTATTCCTGATAATTTATTTGGAATATCTGTGGTTTTAATTAACAAATATGGACGTTGATAGGGAGAAGAAATTTGGGGTCCCAATGAATGCCAATTCTGCAACTTTTGTTGGCAACGTTCCGCAATTTTTTCCACATCAAGTTTGCAAATAGTTGGAACTCGACAATCAGAATCTTTTAATGTAAAAGTTGCTTGTTTGGTTAAAATAAATGATTCCAGCACTTCTTTTACCAATTCTTGGATCAGGACTGCTGCTTGTGTAGAATGTAAATACCGTTCGCTTACCAACCAGCAAATAGCTTGATATTCAGGAGGTAGTGGGGGAGGAATCAATTCATCTTGAGTATCACTGTCATGGACGATTGATTGACTTTTGGTGTCTGGTTCAAACATTAAACGTAATTGAACACGAACCTCACCAACGATGCTAGGAACATGATGGCTTAAGCGACGCAAATGACGTTCCAAGCGATCAAACGGTTCAACAGAATGAGTAGCATATGTTATTTTTCCCTGTTCTAGATATATTGACCAGGAAACAGAACTGCCAAGCACTTGTAAACAAGTACTCTCAGAACAATTAGATAAATGTCTTAATAAGCTTAGAGGACGTAGTTTGGTAAATGTGCCAAAATTATTCATTTCTCTAGAGATTTTCTGTAAAAGGAGACCGATTGTTTGAATTTTCGAGTGCTCGGTAATAAATAATAGTATCTCTCTAACTTTGAGATTTCTTTATACAGAAATTTTCTCGTGATTTGGGTTCTATACATATATTACAAGCTATAAAGGGATATTATAGCTAGTATGTTACATTTTTTCGTAACATGAATAACAAAGGAAATTTTTCAAGTTTTTTAACAAAAAACAACTGAGTATGAGTTCTATGCGAGTGGGTGGAGAGTCAGGTGTTGGGTTTCCAACCAAATCTTTGAAAAAGTGGTTGCGCTCTCAGCGGTAGAACATGAGGGTCCTTTTACAGTCAAGTTAGCCGATATAACCGAACTAGCAATCGTGGGGCTTGACAAATAACCGAGTCAAGGCTTACTTGACTCCAGACAAAATGCGTCCCAATCTCCCACTTATTGCATTCTGAGTTGTAGTTGCTGAATTTTGCATTATCCTTGTTCAATTTTAGTTAGTTAATTAAGGTAACAGAGGAGTTGTGATCTGAGTCGTTTGATAAACTTTAATTAGTTATTTTCATCTTTAATCCTACCTTTCTACATCGAATCTTTAAATTTCTACGTCAGCAAAGGTACTGAGATACTGTATCGTATACGTATTACGTATAAAACTCGTTTTTCTTGCACATAAGATCATGCTGACTAACTTGTTGGCTCAGTTTTACTTAAATTATGTCTGAGATAAAATTCAACCAAGAATTTGTCATGAATTTAGCGGCGGAATTTTGTTAAAGAGATAGTAAGCTATCTGAACCAAAATAAATTAGATATGGTTTTGTCAGTGCTATAAACTATATACTTTGAGGAAAAGGAAAGCTAAGCTTTGGACTATAACATAACACGAAAAGTTATGCATGATACATTAAAACTTGATGAAGTAGTGGAGTTTGCGGAAAATCCAGAACCTCGTTGTCCTTGTGTACTTCTTCTAGATACATCTGGCTCAATGCAAGGTGTAGCATTAGATTCATTAAATCAGGGTTTACAGAGTTTCAGGGAAGAATTAACAAAAAATGCCTTAGCGGCAAGGAGGGTTGAAGTAGCAATAGTTACTTTTGATAGTCATGTCAATGTAGTACAGGACTTTGTGACTGCTGACCAATTCAGTCCGCCGCTACTTACAGCACAGGGACTGACGAGTATGGGTATTGGAATTCATAAAACCTTGGACATGATTCAAGAACGAAAAGCTCAATATCGTGCCAATGGTATTGCTTACTATCGTCCTTGGGTATTCATGATTACTGATGGTGAGCCACAAGGCGAGTCTGAAGATGTTGTAGAGCAAGCAGCGCGGCGTCTACAAGAGGATGAATCAAGAAAACGTGTAGCATTCTTTACTGTAGGCGTAGACAATGCGAATATGACGCGGCTAAGTCAAATAGCTGTACGTACACCCTTAAAACTCCAAGGACTCAATTTTGTTGAAATGTTTGTTTGGCTATCAGCCAGTATGTCAGCTGTTTCTCATTCCAAAGTAGACGAACAAGTGGCACTACCACCTATTGGCTGGGGTTCTGTTTAGTAGAAGATGTGACAAAATGCTCAAAAAAGAGCAGTAACCAAAGATCATCTATGAACACTTCTAAACAAAGACCTCATTGGCGGGTAGTAGCTGCATCGGTATGTGGAACAAGTCATTTGAAGAACAAACAATTGTGTCAGGATGCTCACCATTGGCAGATTTTGCCAGATAATATCTTAGTGGTTGCGGCAGCGGATGGAGCAGGTAGTGCAAGCATGGGTAAGGTGGGAGCAATGATTGCTGTGGAAACAGCGATAGAAAACATCTCTATCAAAGAATTTTCTCGACGAACATTAGTCGATGATAGTGCTGTGCGCTCACTTTTGACCGAGGCAATAATTGCTGCCAAGAAAGCGGTCGAGGAAGAGGCCGTAGCTTCCCAGAAGCAGTCCTTGGATTTGGCAAGTACGCTGATTATTGCGTTGGCAACACCAGAATTTGTGGCAGTGGCACAAATCGGGGATGGTGTAGCAGTGGTAAGAGATTTTCAGGATAACCTGATCGCGCTGACCATGCCTGACAGTGGTGAATATATCAACGAGACAGTTTTTTTGACCTCACCGACAGCCCTAGATGCTGTGCAACTAAGATTATGGCGTCAGGCAGTAGCCAATGTTGGTGTCCTCACAGATGGACTACAAATGCTTGCCTTAAATATGGCAGTGGGAGTTCCTCATAAACCATTCTTTATCCCACTATTTGAGTTCGCAGCTAATGCAGATGACAAAACAGTGGCAAAAGAGCAATTAGTGAGGTTTTTGCGTTCCGAGCGAATCACGCAACGTACAGATGATGACTTGACACTCATAATTGCTGCTTTGAGTGATTAATAAACAGGTGTGCGAATTCGTTTGTCTGGAAGTGTATAAATTCATAGGGTATCTATAAAAATATATCATGCAGGTACTACGTTGTCTTCCCAACCAACAAATCAGTAATGTCAGCCTGACCGTAAGTTTAGGACGAGGCGGTGAGGCATGCATATACACAGTACCAACAGATGCTGGTTTAGTGGCGAAGGTTTACCACAAACCAACACCTGCCCAAGCTCGCAAATTGGAGGTCATGCTTGCCCACCCGCCAGACAACCCAACCGCGAGCTTGGGGCATATTTCCATAGCTTGGCCGATTGAATTGTTGCGATCGTCGAACCCAAGCCGTGAGGTGATAGGCTTTTTGATGCCGCGCATTCAGGGAATGCGTCCAATCATCGACTTTTACAATCCTAGAACTCGCCGCCAGCAATGTCCTTTGTTCAACTATCAGTATTTAATCCGCACTGCTCGCAATCTCGCTTCGGCTTTTGCTGCGTTACACGATCGCGGATACTGTGTTGGCGATGTAAATGAATCTAATATCCTCGTCAGTGACATGGCATTGGTGACAATAGTAGACACCGATTCATTCCAGGTAAAAGATCCAGAAAATGGAGTCATTTATCGCTGTCATGTAGGGAAAGCAGAATTTACCCCACCAGAACTTCACAACAAAACCTTTGCTCAGTGCGATCGCAATTTCAGTCATGACTTGTTTGGGTTAGCGGTACTGATATTTCAACTTTTAATGGAAGGGACACACCCATTTTCCGGGATTTATCAAGGAGCGGGTGAACCTCCACCATATGAAGGACGTATTGTAGCCGGACATTTTACCTACAGTCAAAAGCGTCGCGTACCTTACGTTCCAACACCCATCGCACCTCGTTGGGAAATTCTTCCTCCGGGTTTACAGGAACTATTTATACGTTGTTTTGAGGATGGTCACAACAACCCGCAGATACGCCCCAATGCTCAAACTTGGCTCACAGCACTAGCTGATGCTGAAAACTCGCTCATCAGCTGCACTGTTAACCCCCAACATCGCTATAGCAACCACTTGGACAAATGTCCTTGGTGCGAACGTACATTGCGATTAGGTGGACGTGATCCATTCCCATCTTTAAAGGCGATCGCAAATAAAGAACATTTACAACCGCGAGTACCAAAGAAAAAACGCCAAGCTCAAGTTCCTCGTACAAAGCAACCAACCATTCCATTCACCAACACTGCATATCGTAGTTCTGTCTTTACCCAAAAAATTCCTTACTATAAACCTCAGAAAAAGCAGAATTTATACCCTGTTGTTTTCTGCTTGCTTGGTCTTGTTGGTGCCTTGGGGTATTTGGATTTAATGGTCAAATTCACAAATCGCCCCTTTCTTGCTGAAAATTCTTACGCTCGGCAAAATGTGATTTCTTTGCAACAAAAGAAAACCCACAACAATCAACAAAATTTTGCTGATTACTACAAGCAGGGCCATGCTTCATACAAAGTGAAAGATTACCAACAAGCAATTGAGAATTTCACTCAAGCAATACAAAAAGATCCAAAATACGCAAAAGCTTATGTAAACCGTGGCAATGCTCACTATAACCTCAAAGAGTATGAAGCGGCACTTGCAGACTACAGTCAAGCAATTGGAATCAATCCCTTGGAAATAAAAGCGTATGTCAATCGAGGAAATTCCCGCTATATGCTTGCTGAATATAGCAGCGATCCAGACAAAGAGTATAATCTAGCAATTGCAGACTATAACAATGCCCTGCGTCTTAATCCGAATGAAGTAGAAGCATACATCAGACGAGGTGTTGTTCGTTCACAAGTTGCTAAATACAGTGGCGATTCTCAAAATGAGTATAAGAAAGCAATTGCTGACTTCAATCAGGCACTTAGCTTGAATTCCTCAAAAGCCGAAGCCTTCTTTCAGCGAGGTTTGGTACGTTATCAAGTAGCACAATATAGCAGTGATTTTGAGCAAGAATATAAACAGGCAATTGCTGACTTTGATCAGGCATTAAATATCAATCCCAAACTGTCAAAAGTCTATTTAAAACGAGGTGTTGTCCGCTACGAACTTGCACAATATGGAGGTGGCAAATCTAGTCAGTATAATAAGCAAGCAGTTGATGATTTGCAGAAGGCTGCTAAAATATCTTTGGAACAAGAGGATATGGATAATTACCAGCAAGCATTAAGCAGCATCTGTGTTGTTGTTGAAAATAAATGCGATACTTTTTTGCAAACCACCACGAATACATCCTCAAAAAGCAACTAAGTACGGCACTACCCCTCCAAAATTCTGATCTGAGGAAACCTCGGATCAGATCTGTCTAAAAATTCAAAGCTAGGTTTGCGCCAACATGCGTTGTTAGTATTGATTATTTTGTGTGTTCGCAATTCTGTAACAAGTTATTTTTTACTATTATCAAAAACAGCAAGACTTGGTTATTTTCTCTGTCTTATCTTGCATTTTTTAAACCTTATTTAATGCTCTTATCTGTAGATTTAAGATAGTTACAAAGCTTGTTCATTTTTTCATACTTAAGATAGATTTATTTATATTGTCTTCATACTTAAGCGTAAATTTACGGCTAAATTATATACTGAGAAAATTAAAAACAACTTTTCTCCACTTAGCGCATGAAAAGTTGATAACTCATCTACCTAGAAACCTAGAGATAAGTTTATGAAAGCAGTAATTCTGGCTGGAGGTCTTGGTACACGTATCAGTGAAGAAACGAGCATCAAACCCAAGCCTATGGTGGAAATTGGTGGTAAGCCTGTATTATGGCATATTATGAAAATTTATTCCACCTACGGCATTAATGATTTTATTATCTGCTGTGGTTACAAAGGTTACGTCATAAAGGAGTATTTTGCCAACTACTTCCTACATATGTCAGACGTAACCTTTGACATGCGATTTAACCAGATGAACGTGCATGCAGGTAAAGCAGAACCCTGGCGTGTCACCTTAGTAGATACAGGTGACAACACAATGACGGGTGGACGGTTGAAGCGAGTCAGAGAGCATATTGGTAATGAAACTTTTTGCTTCACCTACGGTGATGGCGTTAGTGATGTCAATGTTGAAGAATTAATTAATTTTCACAAAAAACAAAATAATTTAGCAACAATGACAGCAGTTCAACCACCCGGACGTTTTGGTGCTATTGTCTTAGGACAAGAACAAACAAAAATCACTAGTTTTCGGGAAAAGCCAGAGGGAGATGGAGCTTGGATTAATGGTGGTTATTTTGTGTTAGAGCCAGAAGTCATCAATTTCGTTAATGATGATTCTACTATTTGGGAGCAGACACCATTAGAAAAGCTGGCAGAAATGGAACAGCTATCTGCTTACAAACATACTGGCTTTTGGCAACCAATGGATACTTTGCGAGATAAAAATTATCTTGAGGATTTGTGGAAGAATAATAAGGCTCCTTGGAAGGTATGGTGAGATAAAAAAAGAAGGTACATTCATTCTTCACTCATCGTTCTTGATTTTTTACAATTCATTCTTGATTCATACTTCTATATTCCGGGAGCTAGAATACTCATGTATGACTTCGCGATTATAGGTGGGGGTATTGTTGGTCTTTCCACCGCTATGGCTTTAGGTAAACGCTATCCCAATGCTCGCATTCTAGTTTTAGAAAAAGAGAGCAATTGGGCTTTTCACCAAACTGGTAATAATAGTGGCGTCATTCATTCTGGTATTTACTACAAGCCGGGTAGTTTCAAAGCTAAATTTTGCCGTGACGGTTGTCGTTCAATGGTGGAATTTTGCCAAGAACATGGAATTGAGCATGAAATTTGCGGTAAGGTCATAGTTGCTACTAATGAAACAGAGTTACCTCGCCTAGAAAATCTTTACACGCGAGGTTTAGAAAATGGCATAGACGTAAAAAGAATAACTCCAGAGGAAGTCAGAGAAATTGAACCTCATGTGACTAGCGTTGGGGGAATTTTAGTTTCTTCAACTGGTATTGCGAATTACAAGCAAGTTTGCTACAAATATGCCGAAATTATTAGACAGCAGGGAGGAGAACTTCGTCTCAATACCAAGGTTGAAAAAATAGTTATCAGTGGAAAACATCAGGTATTAGAAACGAACGGTGGTACTTTTGAAACTCGCTTTGTGATCAATTGTGCTGGATTACATAGCGATCGCGTTGCCAAAATGGGCAAAACTGATCCCAAAGCAAAAATTGTTCCTTTCCGGGGAGAGTATTACGAACTGACACCAGAAAAACGCTACTTGGTGAAAGGTTTAATTTACCCAGTTCCTAATCCAGACTTTCCCTTCTTGGGTGTCCATTTTACACGCATGATTGATAGTAGCGTACACGCCGGACCAAACGCAGTCTTAAGTCTTAAGCGCGAAGGCTATAAAAAAACAGACGTTGACTTGCGTGATTTTGCGGAAGTGATGACTTTTCCTGGTTTTTGGAAACTCGCAGCAAAACACGCAGATGAAGGAATTCAAGAAATTATTCGCTCCTTTAGTAAAGCAGCTTTCACCAGAAGTTTGCAAAAACTCATTCCTGAAGTTCAACAAGAGGATTTAGTCCCCACCCACGCGGGTGTTCGCGCCCAAGCACTGATGAATGATGGCAAACTGGTAGATGACTTTTTGATTGTTCAAGGTCAAAACTCTGTTCATGTTTGTAACGCCCCTTCCCCAGCAGCAACATCTTCCATAGAAATAGGCAAAGCAATTGTTGCCAAAATTCCCCAACAGCCGCATCTCAAGGCTGTAGTCACTCAAGTCTAAAATATTTCGCTTGCCTGTACTTGCTTAAGTTCATAGTGTTAAGAAAAAGCACAGGCATTGTGGCATCCTTCAATTTGCGAGAACATCTAATTTAAGGTTGTAATTAGTGATCAGGGGAAAACTAATGTTCCTTAACTCGGATGTTCAGCCAATCGTTCTTGTTTGTGCTGCTGATAATAACTATGCCATGCCGCTTGCTGTTACAGTTCGTTCCGCAGTTGCCAACCTTAGAAAGAATCATCACATAGCATTATATGTTCTTGATGGAGGTATTACCGAAGTTAACAAACGCAGAATTAGTAAATCATTTAACAAAGAACAGATCAGTATTTCATGGATACAGCCAGACAATGCAGTCTTTGAAAACTTAGTATTGACTAGACATTTAACACCGACTTGCTATTATCGGCTTCTAATTACCGAATTTTTACCAAAAGAATTTCACAAGGCTATTTACTTAGACACCGACATGGTAGTCACGGGAGACTTGGCAGAGTTATGGGCGATTGACATGGGAGATAACTATGCATTAGCAGTTCAAGACGATGTTGAATTGTACGTAGGAATGTCTGAAGGTTTAAGAAACTATCATGAGGTGGGAATTAGTCCGGATGAGAAATATTTCAACTCCGGACTTTTAGTGATAAATCTTGACAAGTGGCGAACAGAGAATATTGGCAGAAAAGTCCTTGAATACATAAAACAAAATAGAGAGTATGTACGCAATGATCAGGATGGTCTAAACGCAGTTCTTGCAGGGAAATGGGGAGAACTTCACCCAAAATGGAATCAAATGCCCAAAATACATGAATATTCATCCTGGAAAGACAGCCCCTTCACGGAAGATATTTATCACGAACTGCAGGACAACCCTTGTGTTATTCACTTTACAAATTCTCCCAAACCCTGGTATGCAGGATTGCGAGAAGAATGTAAACATCCGAAAAAACATTTGTTCTTCCAATATCTTGACATGACCCAGTGGTCAGGATGGCGAGACACCATTTGGAGACGGCTTTGGAGAAAATTTATGAAAGTAACATCGTTGACTACTTCAAAACTTTAAACATGGTGTGTTACCGTGCATAACATATACACAAAAGGTGAGTAAAGGCAAGAATTTCTGTAGTCATAAACCCATTATGATGAAACTGCCTAAACCATCCTACACAGAATCATGCACCGTACTTCACCAAGGTAATTTGTTTACGACGTGAAACTAAACTTGAACAGGAACGAAAAACAATGAGAATTCTAGTCACTGGTACTGAAGGTTATCTTGGCAGTTTATTACCTCCGTTGTTAATTGAACGGGGACATGAAGTCATCGGAGTAGATACTGGTTATTACAAAGTAGGTTGGTTGTACAATGGTACTGAGATAACAGCCAAAACTCTCAATAAAGATATTCGCAATATCACCGTAGAAGATTTGCAAGGTGTTGATGCGATCGTTCACATGGCTGAACTATCAAATGATCCCACTGGACAGCTTGCACCACACATTACTTACGAAATTAACCATAAAGGCTCACTTCGTCTTGCCAAATTGGCAAAAGAAGCGGGTGTACGTCGCTTCGTGTACATGTCCTCATGCAGTGTTTATGGTGTTGCTACTGAGGGTGATGTCACAGAAGAATCTCCTGTCAATCCCCAAACCGCCTATGCAGAATGTAAAACATTAGTAGAGCGAGATGTCAAGCCATTAGCAGATGATGACTTTTCTCCAACTTTTATGCGGAACGCCACTGCTTTTGGTGCTTCCCCCAGAATGCGCTTTGATATTGTTTTAAATAATTTGTCAGGTTTGGCATGGACAACCAAAGAAATTAAGATGACTAGTGATGGTACGCCTTGGCGTCCATTAGTTCACGCACTGGATATTTGCAAAGCAATTGTTTGCACAGTAGAAGCACCTCGTGATATCGTACACAACCAAGTTTTTAACGTAGGAGATACAGCAAATAATTATCGAGTCAAAGAAGTTGCCGAAATTATTGCTCAAGTTTTCCCAGATTGTAAATTGAGCTTTGGCACTCAAGGTGCAGACAATCGCAGTTATCGCGTATCTTTTGAGAAAATCAATACTGTTTTACCTGGCTTTAAGTGTGATTGGAATGCTCAACGAGGAGCACAACAGTTGCATGATTTGTTCTCGCAAATTGATATGAATGAAGAAGTTTTCTTATCTAGAGGCTTCACTCGCTTGAAGCAATTAGAATACCTCATCCGTACACAACAAATTGACAAAGATTTCTTCTGGAGTCAGAAGTAATTATCTTGTCGAAGTTATAGACAAAAAAGTGATTTCAACAATTCCGACTCAATTATATTTTTTCGGAATTGTTGAAATCATCAATGTATCATAGTCTGGTAATTTTACCGTGCAAAATAATATAGCTGTCGCCAACTCTATTAGGACATATAGCAGGGAACGCTTAACAGGCAACGCCAAGGTGAGCGTCAGCCGAACGGGAACTCTTAACAGGCGTGTGATTGTCTGGTGGTGTCCGTATTTTCTCATTAGTTCATGTCCTAATCTACCTGACAACCGCTATTTAACCTAAATAATTCAAATTTAAAAAAAATATGTATCTTTTTAAATGTTGTTTAGGTGAAGAGTTTTGAGAAGATAAGATGACCTGCTATAGCGTAGTATTATTTTAAAACCTGAGTTGTGTGTCTTCTTGCAGTCTTAAGTCTTCATCTCATTTTCTTGTCACACCTTCGCTTATTCAAATCAAAAGTCATAATGAGATATGCAAAATCCACATTGACTCAATTTACATCAAACACAACCTTATGTACAGTCCACCATGAAAAAACTACTTACTATTGCGATACCGACTTACAATCGCGCCCAACTACTTGATAAGCAACTGGCATGGGTTGCTCAAGTGCTCGTTGGTTTGGAATCGGAATGTGAAATTTTTGTTTCAGATAATTGTTCAACGGATAATACTCAAGAGGTGATTAAAAAGTGGCAAACAAATCTCACTCATATTACATTTAAGTCCAGCCGAAATGCTGAAAACATTGGTGTCATGCGGAATATTATTCATTGCTTAAAGTCCGCAACGACCAAATATGTTTGGACAATTGGTGATGATGATCCCATTCAGGATAGAACAGTCACTTATGTCATTAACAAACTCAAAAAATATAATGAAGATTTATCATTATTGTTCCTTAATTTTTCTGGTCGTAACCAAATTACCGGGGAACCTGTACATCCACCCACAATAGTAGGTAACCGTTGGTTTGATATTGATAATGAAGATGGAAGCGGTGATGGAAAAGCTATCTTTGAACACTGTTTTTCAAAAAGTGTTGGCGCAGTCATCTTTCTGACTGCTTCAGTATATCGTACTGACTTAGTACAACGCGCTCTTCAAATTTGGTCAGAAGCTGAGAATAACTGGATATCTTTAGCATACTTAGCTGGATATTGCGCTGCTAACGGCAAGATAATTGTTACTAAAGATATTTATATGGAATGTATTGTTGGTGTGAGTTATTGGCAAAAAGATCCACAATCAGCACTGTTAATGCAATACAAGCACTTACCGGAAGTTGTCACGAAATTGGAGGAGAACGGATACTCTAAGCAATTTTACCGCCGGATGATGTTCCAGAGTTTAAAAGAAGCTAATTTGAAAGTTTTCTTAGGTGCTTTGAGAAGATGGCCTATGTTCGCTATTAAAACAATAGTTCCCTTTTTGACTTTAGTAGGTCTGTCTGTTTTTGACGCAGTTCCTACTAAAGAATTTAAAATGGCACAAACAACAGAACCATTCACTCAAAACTGACGAAAATAAGACTTGTGAGCCAGCGCGGTCTTGGGGTTTCCCCCATGAGCGACTGGCGAACCCCGAAGGGGTAATGAATCAAACGAACAAGGTAGTTATTCTATGTTTAACAGTACTATCAACAAATTATCTCAGTTGACATCTGAGTTAGGTTATAGAGCAGCACTCCTAAACCATACAAGAAAATTGCCTGCTCTGGAAGAAAGCGATCGCGTGATTGTCGATACCGTCAAACGCGATGGAGTTTATGTGACAACACTCGAAAAGTTGGGACTTGGCTCTACATCTAATCTTCTCAAAGCATCTTACAATCAACTATCTAGAATGACAGATGCAGGCAATAGCCACCTAACAAAAAGACTGCCACAAATTTATACCGTTACAGATTTACCAGAATTTTCTCAGTGGGGACGGGAACAAAAGCTACTTAATATCATCGAGAATTACATCGGTCTTCCTGTTGCTTTTCAGGGCGTACATTTACGTAAAGATTTTCCTAACGAAGATCAGTTTGGTACACTGTTATGGCATAAAGACTCAGAAGACCGTCGGATGCTCAAAATGATCATTTATTTGTCCGATGTAGAAGAAAAACACGGTCCTTTTGAATACGTTCCGGTATCTTTGACTTCTTTATACAGTCTCAATTATTACCGGATTTACTACAAGCTTTGGCAGTCAGGTTACTTAGGAATCACTGATGAACAGCTTAAGGAAGTCATCCCGGAACACCAGTGGAAATCATGTCCAGGTCCAGCAGGTACTGTGATTTTTACAGATCCAAAAATTGCTTTACACCACGGAACACTACGGACAGAAGAAAGACCAGCACTATTTTTTACTTACACTGCAAACCCACCGAAGCGACCTGAACTTTGTACCCAGTACTGGGATGATACTTTTGCAAAACCAGAGTCCTATCAAGAACCATCATCTGTCACAGCTCTAAGATAGTGCGATTCTTCAGTTGAAGAATTTCTTTGTGTTCTACTCCTATTGAAGCCCTTTTGGTGAACTGTTGTCTGTCTTCGGGTTACCCTCGGTGCATAACGACCGCCGCTTCACCCCTACACCTCTACAGGGCTTCAAAATAAGTTGCAAAAAACACGAAGAAAAATCTGAAATGACCGAGTGCCACTGTGTAGTTAAGATTTCAAGCGAGGTTACCCATGATTTTTGTAGAAACTGAACTGAAAGACGCGTACATCATTGAGCTAGAACAAAAGCAGGATCATCGTGGTTTCTTTGCCCGTACTTTCTGCGCTCAAGAATTTGAGGCACATGGTTTAAAGCCAACGGTTGCCCAATGCAATCTATCTTTTAACTACAAAAAAGGGACGCTGCGGGGAATGCATTATCAAACTCTACCAGCAGCGGAAACGAAATTAGTCCGCTGTACCCAAGGCGCTATCTATGACGTGATTATTGATATGCGTCCGGAGTCTCCGAGTTACCTTCAATATATCGGTGTGGAATTAACTGCAGAAAACCATCGCGCCTTATATGTTCCAGAAATGTTCGCCCACGGCTATCAAACACTAACAGACTCTGCTGAGGTCGCGTATCAGGTAGGAGAGTTTTACACACCTGGATATGAGCAGGGGTTGCGCTATGATGATCCATTTTTCAATATTCAATGGCCATTGGAAGTAACTGACATTTCCGAGAAAGATAAGAATTGGCCTTTGATGAAAATGATGAGCGTTGGAGGAAATGTTTAGTTGTTAGTGGTTGGCCAGTGCGGTGATAGGAAAAACGACTCATTAACAATCAACAACTAAGCAATTCGCAAATATTATTCATAGGAGTTTAACGAATGATAATCGTAGATCGCGCCTTACAAGCTCGTGCTGAAGCAGGTAACCCCATCAAGGTTGGGATGATCGGTGCTGGCTTTATGGGACGGGGAATTGCCAATCAAATTAAAAATTCTGTTCCTGGTATGGAGTTGGTTGCTATCTCCAACCGAAGTGTTGATGCAGCTGTGCGAGCATATTCGGAAGCAGGTATTGAAGATAGCAAAGTCGTTTCCACCGTCACCGAATTAGAAGAGGCGATCGCCCGCAATCAATACGCAGTCACTGAAGATCCAATGTTACTGTGTCGTGCCGAGGGTATCGATGCTCTGATTGAAGTGACAGGCGCAGTAGAATTTGGCGCTCATGTTGTGATGGAGGCGATCGCCCATCACAAGCACATCATTATGATGAACGCCGAATTAGATGGTACCATCGGTCCTATTCTCAAAGTTTACGCTGACAAAGCAGGAGTTATCCTCACCGCTTGTGATGGGGATCAGCCAGGAGTGCAAATGAATCTCTACCGCTTCGTCAAGAGTATCGGCTTAACTCCACTGTTGTGTGGTAATATCAAAGGCTTGCAAGACCCCTATCGCAATCCCACCACACAAGAAGCTTTTGCCAAACGTTGGGGTCAAAAAGCTCACATGGTCACCAGCTTTGCCGATGGAACAAAGATATCCTTTGAGCAAGCAATAGTTGCTAATGCCACAGGTATGACAGTTGCCAAGCGAGGAATGCTGGGATATGACTTTAACGGTCATGTCGATGAAATGACCAAAATGTACGATGTCGAACAACTCAAAGAACTGGGTGGTATCGTTGATTACGTCGTTGGTGCAAAACCAGGTCCAGGGGTCTTTGTCTTTGGAACCCACGACGATCCCAAGCAACGTCACTACCTCAACTTGTACAAGTTAGGTGAAGGTCCGCTCTACAGCTTTTACACTCCTTATCACCTCTGTCACTTTGAGGTGCCGTTGTCTGTTGCTCGCGCTGTCCTCTTCCAAGATTACGTCTTAAGTCCTTTAGGTGCTCCTCTGGTAGATGTAATCACCACTGCCAAAATCGACCTCAAGGCTGGAGAAACCTTGGATGGCATTGGCTACTACATGACATACGGGCAATGTGAAAATTCCAACATTGTTCAACAGCAAAACCTCTTACCAATAGGTCTAGCGGAAGGATGTCGCCTGAAGCGAGATATTTCAAAAGATCAAGTCTTGACCTACGACGATGTAGAACTCCCTGAAGGCAGACTATGCGACAAACTGCGATCTGAGCAAAACGCTTATTTCACCAAATCCAAAACTTTAGCAGCAGTTTAAATCATTTTTTCATCCGAAGTTAACTAATACTTCATGTTATGAGGTTGACTTCGGTAGCGAAAAAAGCATAGGTTGAGTAGTAAAGAATCTCTGGTCTTATGCAAAGGCTATGAGGTTCTTCTTTCGATTTGATGTCATTCCAAACATAATAAATCTTGAATTACTCTTCCAACTCAGCACACTTATGGGATTTCAGTTAGTTCAGCGTACAGTTAGCATCGATAATTTATTATCACACAAAATTCCAGTTCGTCAACAAATGCGCCGAAAGGTTTCACTTCGCACTGCTGAAATCCTTTCAAACAAGAGAAGTTTATGTACTCCACCGCAAGACTGTTCCCCCAGATTATGAGGTGATTTATGAATTAGTTAGCTTGGCAATGGCGATCTGCCGCTATGCTGCGCGCGAAGCTATCGCCCAATCCAGAATTCTCTTAGAGTTATTGCAATACTTTATTTGGATATTATGGTATAAGCTATTAGCATTTAAGTTCTTTTTGCAATACTCCGCTCAGGCTCACCGACTGTGTATCAGTTCTGTTCAAGTAGCCAATACAAATCTCAAGTTCCCAATTTACCCAATAGGTTACTAACTTCTTTCTTCTCTCCTTACAAAATATTTATTAAAAATTAACACTAAAAAAATCACGTTTTAGTATCTTGAGAACAAGTAGGGGGGTTGAATCAGATTTGCATTTAGAGTCTGTGAACTGTTAAGTGTCGGTGCAGTATTCGGAGCAAACCGATCACCACTTGTAAATAGTTGTATTGAGTCAATACATTAAGGAATCATATGAAAATTGCCTTGGTGCATGATTATTTAACCCAGAAAGGAGGGGCAGAGCGCGTTTTCGAGTTACTCTGTAAGCGCTACCCCGAAGCAGACGTTTTTACTTCCTTATACGACCCTGAAAAAACCATTGACATTGGTGAGCGCATTGTCAACACAACCTTTCTACAAAATATTCCAGGAGCAGCGAAGTATTTTAGGTTGATGGCTCCCTTATATTTTCCAGCCTTTCGCGCCTTAGATTTGCAAGACTACGATCTTATTATCAGCAGTAGCACAAGCTTTGCCAAAGCAGTGCGAAAGAACAGCCAAGGTCGCCATATTTGCTTTTGCCATAACATTACCCGGTTTTTGTGGGACACAGAAACTTATTTACGTGAGTACGGAGATTATCGATATTTTGCCCCATTAATCGAACAAGTTTTTGAAATGATGAGAAAGGTAGACCTTGTCTATGCACAGGAACCTGACCTTTACATTGCTAACTCCAGTATTGTAGCTAGTCGGATTAAAAGTACTTACCGCAAAGAAGCCATTGTTATTAACTATCCGATTGACACCAGTAAATTTGTTTTTTCAGATACAAAAGAAGATTTTTATCTTGCCTCGGCTCGGATGATCAGCTACAAGCGTCTTGATATAATAGTCGAAGCTTTTAACTGGCTGGGATGGCGGTTGCTGATATCAGGAAGTGGTCCAGAAAAGGAGAGGTTAAAATCTAAAGCATTATCCAATATTGAGTTTTTAGGACACGTAACTGATATACAACGCACTCAGTTGTTTTCTAAAGCAAAGTCTGTTATAGTTGCAGCCCTAGAAGATTATGGTTTAGTTCCAGTAGAGGCCAATGCTAGTGGAACACCTGTCATCGCTTTTGGAGCGGGTGGGGTATTAGATACTCAAATACCTGGTAAAACAGGAGTCTTTTTTAAGAGACAAACACCCGAATCACTCCAAGCTGCACTACTAGAAGCCAGGGAAATCTATTGGGATTACAACTACATCCGTAGTCATGCAGTGGCAAACTTTTCCGAGGAAGCTTTCTTTAACAAAGTTGAGCAAGTCATTGAGCAAGCTTGTACTGTAAATACATTATTCATTTAATTTGTTAGCTGAGGGATAGTAAAAGTGGTTCAGAGCAGTCTTAGTCCATACGGGAATCCAGTTACTGAGTCAGAACCGGGTTACGGACAACTGTTTGCGGTTTTAATACGCAGATTTCCTTGGTTTTTGGCAGCATTTGTGGCTTCTGTTGCTATTGCAGGTGTGATCACAAAAAGAACAGCTCCTACCTATAGAAGCTCAATGCAGCTGTTGGTAGAACCTAACTATCAAGGAACGAAAGAAGGTAGTGCTGGCGGTGTAGACAGTCAGTTTACTGACCCTACTGTTCAGGTAGACGCAGCAACCCAACTGAGCTTGATGCAAAGTTCTCCTCTGCTTAAAAAAGCAGTGGCTGAACTCAAGCGCGAATATCCAGACATGAACGTAGGTCAGTTAAAAAGTTCTTTGATTGTAAGTCAAATAAAAAACAAAGACGATAATGTAACTACTAAAATATTTGACGTGCAATATACGGGGAAAGACCCAATAAAAACACATAAAGTTCTGCAAGCAATTCAGAAAGTTTATCTAGCTTACAATATCCAGCAGCAGAATGAGCGTTTAAGAAAAGGGCTTAAAGTTATTCAAGAACAGTTAAGTACAGTAAGAAAAGAGGTGACTGGGGCTGAAACTCAATTGCAAAGATTTCGCACAAACCAGGAACTTATAGATCCAGAGACACAGGCAAAAGCTATACAGGACGAATTGAGCAGGATTTCGCAAGAGCGCGGCACAACTCGTTCTCTGTATCAAGAAGCCAATGCTACGTATAAAAATATACAAAAACAACTTCAAAGTACACCACAGACTGCTCTTGTCGAAGCTCGTCTGAGTCAGTCTACTCGCTATCAAGGACTACTGAACGAAATTCAAAAAACAGAACTGGCTTTAGCACAAGAACGCTTACGCTTTACAGAGGAAGCTCCAAGCGTGCAAAAGTTGGTAGCTCAACTTCAAAGTCAAAAGGCACTATTGCAAGAAGAGCAAAAACGAACCTTAGGGGGAGAGTCTACTCAAGCAACTACCCAAGCAGGACCTTTGCTAGAGCAAGGACAGAAGAGCGCAATTGACCTCAACCTTGCTGGGAAGTTAGTGGACACACAAACAACAATAGTGTCTTTAAGCGCAAAAGACCAAGTTCTGGCGAAGAAAGAGCAAGATTTACGTACGCAACTCACACATTACCCCAAGCTGTTAGCTGATTATGGTCGCTTACAGCCGCAAGTACAACTTAGCCGCGAAAGATTGCAGGAACTTTTGAAAGCAGAAAACCGATTACGGCAAGAAATTGCCAAGGGAGGATTTAACTGGGAAATGGTGGAAGAACCCCAAGAAGGTACACAGTTGGGTCCTAACCTCCAGCAAAATCTCATGCTAGGTGCAGTAGTTGGGTTGATGTTAGGAGGTATTGCTGCCTTTATCCGTGAAGCAGCTGATGATTCTGTTCATACCACAGCTGAGTTGGAGAGGCAAATGTCTTTACCTATACTGGGAACAACTCCCAAGTTACCACCTGCTAAAACCAGAGAATCAGTTATCAAGTTACCATTTGGTAAACCAGATGTCCCTGCTCCTTGGACAATTCAGGTATTGCAATCTTCACCACGTTGGGAATCGCTAGATCTGATTTATAAAAACATTGAACTTTTGAACTCTGTTGCTTCGTTCAAATCTTTGATGATTACCTCAGCTTTATCAGATGACGGTAAGTCAGGTCTGGCATTGGGCTTAGCAATGAGTGCTGCTCGTTTACATAAACGGGTACTCCTGATTGATGCCAACCTACGTGAACCCAGTTTGCACAAACAGCTAAATCTCCCTAACGAACAGGGGCTTTCAACCCTATTAGCAAGTGAGGTCACAATACCCAATCAGATTAGTATCCAATCCTCAGGCTCATCCTATATTGACATTTTGACAGCAGGACCAACACCTGCTGATCCAGCTAATCTGTTAAGTTCCCCTCGGATGCAGCAATTAATGGCAACATTTGAGAAGAACTATGATTTGGTACTTGTAGATTCAACCCCAGTTCTTGGCTTAGTTGATGCGATGCTTACGGCATCATCTTGTCGTGGCGTGGTTATGGTAGCTAGCATAGGTAGAGTGACTCGAACTCAACTCACACAAGCTACAGCCATGTTGAGCCGGTTAAACTTACTTGGAGTTGTGGCAAATGGGGTCTCAAACTCTAGTAGTACATTTGTGCCATATACACATCAACAACGATTTGCACTACAACAAGCTGTGGAGAAATAAAACTACGGCACAGTAAGTGCAAGGTGTACACTACAAAGAACATGGGTCGCTTGACAAACGAGAACCAACGCACGACGAAAAATATAAATAAAGCGGCACATGCCACGTAGAAAAGCATATGCCGTTTTTTTATTAGTAGAGGTGGGAGTTTCACGCTTATACTTCTCGCCATAGCGATGGTATGACGAGGTTTTATTTTCTCTTCCCACAACAACAGCATAGCTTCTGGTGCATTGTGGCAGCGCGAGTTACCAACTGCCTGGTGCCTTCAGATCCCCCTTCCTTCTTTAAGGTAAGTAATTAAGCAGATTTGGTATTTATAAAAAGACAAAATCTTAATTGTTTATTTTGTCTTCTGATATAGCAGTTGCTAGGTAGATTAGGACATCAACGAATGAGAAAATACGGAAACCACGCGACAATCACACGCCTGCTCCCTGCTCAGAGATCCCTGCTATATTTGAAGGCAGAGCATATAACTATCTATTTCCAAGAAGCACAATCAAAGTGTATCAGACATCAAATTACTTACGGGCAAGAAAAATAACCTTGTATTCATACGTCTTTTTAGATTGATTAAAAAAAACTTAATAAATCATATATATTGTTTTTTTGCTAACAAATTTATGAAAATGGAACTCAAATATTAGGACAAATATGATTCGTTACTAAAGATGTCAAAAACAGAGAAAATCATGGGTTTAAAAGCCGAACTTACGGCTTTTAGCTGTATATCCACGAATATAATTCGCCTCACAAAGTAAAAAATCAGGCTTCAAGAAACATTTTTTATAAGCAAGCGCACTACAATGGCGCACCACTCGCTACGAATGGAACAAACAAGTCAAATCCTTTTCCCTTCAGTTCCCGCTGCCCTCAGATCCCGCTCCCTTGTTTATTGAAAGTATTTGAACCACAAAAATTTATATCAGCGTATAAAGTTCGTGCAGATGACTAAAATTACTGATTTTGTCTGTTTTTATTAGTTATGATAGCTATACTTTTTTTTAAAAACGATTTAAAATCACGTAGGGTAACAAGAAAGAGTCTTATTTCGTAATTACGCAAGTTCTGTTATTCATAAGATCTTAATAATTATCGGAAAAACGTCCTTGATGTTTAAAGACTAAATAAAGAATCTCCATATGTAACCGTTATTCCTACAGCGTCTTATATCCTAGATATTAAATCCCCCTAAAAAAGACAAGAGTGGAGTTTCTGAGATTTATCCGAAAACTACTATTGTTGTATGATATACATTTTTGGCAAATAAAAATTAACCAAGATGTGCAATTGCTAATAGGGATAATTGTGTTATCTTTTTTCCACTCGATTACCTCCAGTTTGAGAGTAAAGAGTAAGATCCAGCTTGGACTGTTTGGCTTTAGCAGCCTTTAATATTAGGTCAGCAATCTACCATACTATGAGTGAAAATACATATGACAACCTCAATAATACCAACATTACAGAGTAACTATACAGTGAAGCAGCAGCAACAAGATAATCTCTCTCAATACTGCAGACTTCAATGGCGTCGGGGTCAGTTGCTGGTCATCCCTCCAGGAGGGATAACACAACCCTATATGCCTTCACTGCATAGAAAAGAATCGTTAGTGGAGTGTCTGAAGCGTTCTCCTGCAAATTTGGTACGCATAGATCCAATACTTGGTGAAACAAGGTTAAGATTTTGGGCAGATGCGTGCGCTCAAGCCAACAAACCCATATTCCTGCGCATACCCTCGATTGATAAACAGCCGAAACCACTAGACTCAACATTGTGGTGGTTGAAGCGTTTTACCGACTGGGTCACTGCGTTGATTTTTCTGCTTGCTGTAAGTCCAATCATGTTGGGATTGGTTTTGTTCATGCGCATTTCCTCCCCAGAACCGAGACTACTTTTTTCTTGCCAATGGCATGTTGGAGAACGAGGAAAACTCTTCAAGGTTTTCAAGTTTCGCACAACTACAGCCAGCAAAAGAGCAATTGGGGATATGGCGATCGCATATCAAGATGATTTGTGCGATTCTGAAGATAGTCAAAATTCGACTAAACTGGGACGATGGATGCGTAAGTACGGACTAGACCATCTGCCACAGTTATTGAATGTACTACGTGGTGAAATGAGTTTGACTGGACCACGTTGCCGCACTTTGGAAGATGCAGTACGGCTCACTCCAGAAGCACAACGACAGCTCAACAGATTACCAGGAATGATGAGGTCATGGGAGGTTGAAGCAAAGTCAAATCTGTTACATCTGGATAGCTCAACTCTGTGATTTGTGATTCGTTACCTCATGGCTTGAACACCCTTGAGGTATAAATATTGGTTCCACCCTTGGAAAGTGACTTTCGCTCTATTTCTGATGACAAAACAACTACTGGAACTTACAGTAGTAAGTAAAATTGCCGCACGTCAGTCAACGCGTTGCGGCTTTTTGTAAGATTATAGTATTTAGAGCGCTTTATCTTCCCTGCAAAACTACGGTTGAATCTCACTCATGCATGTCAAAGTATCCAAACCAGTCCAAAATTTACTTAAGAATTTAGTCAAGACTACTAAGTTCTGGCAGGACAACTACCTTATACTGCGAGAATTTAAACACTTTCCCAAAATTACCGTTATTGCACTGTCCTTTTCATTTATAGCGGCAATTTTTGAGGGCTTTAATGTTACTCTTTTAGCTGCCTTTCTACAAAATTTAACGACTCCCAACGTCCCGTTTCAGACAAAATTTGAGTTGTTGAATACTTTGTTAGGATCAGACGATCCATCACCTCTCAATCGTCTGTATCGCGTTTCGTTATTGCTTTTTTTGAGCGCTTGGATACGTTCAGGGTTAAATTACTTAGCACTGCTTTACACTGAAATAACTCAGCTTACTTTAGTGGATAGGCTCCGCAAACAAATATTTGAAAAACTACAGTCTGTAAAAATTGATTATTTTAATACTACTAAATCTGGTGAACTGATAAATACTATAACAACCGAGCTAGAAAAACTCAAACAAGCTTTTGGTGATGCAGCATTCTTGTTTTCAAGAACATTAAATGCTGCAGTTTACCTAATATCAATGTTCTGGATATCTTGGCAGTTATCTATGATTTCATTGATGCTTTTCAGTTTGCTAGCAGTGGGCTTGTCTACATTGAATCGTCGCGTGCGGGAGGCAAGTTTTGATGTAACGAAAGCTAACAATAAATTTACTTCTATCGCCATAGAATTTATAAATGGAATTCGTACCGTTCACGCGTTTTCTACGGAAGACTTTGAGCGTAAACGTTATTATAATGCCAGCTTGAATTTGGTCAATCATTCAAAGAAAATTGCCTCGGTATGGATGATAGTCAAGCCACTTGCAGAGGCGTTGGCGACCACAATACTTGTGGCAATGATTGTCCTGGCATTTACAGTTTTTGTCACTAAAGGTTTACTACAAACAGCTTTTCTATTGACGTTTTTCTTCGTTCTCTTCCGCCTGGTACCAATCATTCAAGATATTAATGGTGTCGCGACGCATATCAGTACAATGTACGGCTCGTCGGAAGTCGTGAAAAAACTTTTAGAGATTGATGAGCGACAGTATTTCCACAATGGACATATCGAATTTCCTGGCTTAAAACGTTCAATAGAGTTTGTGTCTGTTGATTTTGGCTACGACTCCGAAAGTTTGGTGCTTAGTAACATTAGGCTGATGATTGAACGAGGCAGGATGACTGCACTAGTGGGTGCTTCCGGCGCTGGTAAAACAACATTGGCAGATTTGATTCCGCGATTTTACGATCCAACGCGGGGTCATGTTTTTATTGATGGCGTTGATTTACGGGATCTTGAAATCAAGTCGCTGCGCCGAAAAATTGCTGTGGTCAGCCAAGACACCTTTATTTTCAACACTTCTGTCCTTAACAATATTGCCTATGGATCGGAAGGAGCAACAGATGAGGAAGTTTACAAAGCGGCTCAACTAGCAAATGCTTTGGAATTTATCCAAGAAATGCCTGAAGGTTTCAACACTCAACTTGGAGATAGAGGTGTGAGGCTTTCTGGCGGTCAGCGTCAGCGAATTGCAATTGCTCGCGCTTTGCTGCGGAATCCAGAAATTCTGATTTTGGATGAAGCAACAAGTGCTCTCGATACTGTGTCGGAAAAGTTGATTCAAGAGTCTATAGAAAAGCTTTCTGTAGGACGAACGGTGATTGTGATTGCTCACCGCTTATCGACAATAGTCCGGGCAGATAAAGTTGTTGTACTAGAACAGGGACAGGTTGTAGAACAGGGCGGATATCAAGAGTTGCTTGAACAAAAAGGTAAGCTTTGGAAATATCACCAAATGCAGCATCAACTAAATTAACGATTAATAGCAATATCTAATAAAGCCCAAACCTAAACGAAACTATGAAAAGTATGGCTTGAGAAAATTACCTTAGATAGTGAGTCCTATGAAAGTTATTTTCACATGCAATACTCAATGAGATATTGGTATAGCAGTCCTGTTTCATTTGTGAAAATAAAGTACACTTGTACATCCTTCTTTCCTGTTAAGCGTTGCCTGCCTCAACGAGTAATTTCACAACTCCTACAGGGATTGCTATAGAAGGTGGCGTCAATGGATTTATAGTACCACCTAGAGACGAAACAGCTATTGCTGAAAAATTATATTTTTTAGCTGTTAACGAATCGATGCACTAAGCAAAAAATGGGTAAAGCAGCTAAAAAGATTGCAAGAACGAATAGTCAGCTACTCTAGAAACAGCCACTAGAACAAATATGGAGAAATTAAGAGTTAGCAAAAAAATTATCAATTATTTGTGGTTAAAAATAAACATGTGCGAATTTAAAACTAAAATGGAGGAGCAATGCCCGACCTAATAACAGATGCACAAGAGGGAGCAGAAAAATTGAACCAACCTGAGTATGATGATAATTTGATATATCACTGCTCTAGTTTCAGAGTTCATGGAAACGGAGGGGCAGAAACTTATTTAACTTCTCTGATTCAATCTCCCCAATCTGGTGTGAGTGACTTTGTTATTAAATCTCTCAAAGAACTTAACCAGAGTCGGTTTAAATTGCTGCACATTCACAGTCCAGATTTACTAGAGCAAGTCAAAGGAGAATGTCCCACTGTCTTCACCGTTCACAATCACTCATTGTACTGTGCTAGTGGTACAAAATATTTAGCAGCACAAGATGTCATTTGCGATCGCAATTTCTCTTATTTAGGATGCCTCTGGGGCAAGATAATAGATGGCTGTGGAAGCCGCAAACCCGCAAGAGTGATTCAGGAATTACAAAGTACTCATCACCTCAACAATTTTATCAGAAATCTGAAAGTTACTTTTCTGGCAAATAGCGACTATGTTCGCAAACAGTTGATTAAAAATGGCTTACCACCTCAACAAACTGTAACACTACGCTGTGGGATCTCCGTACCGCAAATAGCGACTGCGCCTCTAAGTTTAGAAACATACAAAATAGGGCGGATTTTATTTGTAGGGCGAATAGTTCCTGATAAAGGACTAGAATGGCTGCTCAAAACCTTAGTACACACAGATTCGCAAATTCATCTTGATATTGCAGGTGAAGGTTGGGAACGACCACGGTTGGAAAAGTTAGCTCAAAAACTAGGGTTAAACAACCGTATCACTTGGCATGGCTGGTGTGATAGTAACAAATTAAATCAACTTTACGAACAGTGTTTTGCTGTTATCTTCCCCAGTGTTTGGCCTGAACCAGCTGGTCTTGTCACTCTGGAAGCTTATGCTCATTACCGACCTGTCATTGCCAGCGCAGTCGGAGGTATTCCAGAATATTTACAAGATGGAGAAACAGGTGTTCTTGTACCAGCTAATAATATTAAGATGCTGGCACAAGCGATAACTCATTTATCTTCTGATTATCAGAAATGCCGACAGATGGGCGAACAAGGTCATGCTTTGCTCATGCAAGAATTTACAATGGATGTCCACGTCAAATATTTACAGAAAATTTATGAAAACACAATATCAGAGTTTGTCAGTCAAAAAAATTAATTAGATAATATATGAAAGCTAAATAGGCTGCCTTAATGCAAAATCAAGATATAAAGTACTAATTTTATAGTAACATGGAAGGATTTTTAGAAAATGTTACAGGTGAATAGCTCCCAAGAGCCTTTAGTAAGCGTTATTATTCCAACTTATGATAGACCAAAGTATCTCATCCAAGCAATAGAGAGCGCGGTTAAACAAACATATCGAAATCTTGAAATTATTGTTTCAGATAATTGCAGTCCAGAAAGCCCCAAATCATTAGTTGAATCTTTCGGTGACTCACGCATCCGATTTTTCAGACAACCAGACAATGTTGGTATGTTTGCCAATCAGATGAATGCCTTCAAGATGGCGCAAGGCAAATACGTTGCCAGTCTGCATGATGATGATATGTGGAATAAGGACTTTCTGGAAAAACTGGTTCCAGCCTTGGAAGAAAACCCAGATGTGATCCTTGCTTTCTGTGACCAATATATCATAGATGCACAGGGCAGAATTGATGATATTGGTACTGAGGAAAATTCCAAAGCATACAAACGAACTATTTTAAAAAAAGGAGTTCATCAACCTTTTTTTGAAATTGCAGTCATAGATAAGTCTGTACCAACAGCCGGAGCTTGTGTGATTCGCAAAGAATTTGTTGACTGGGATAAGATTCCACAGGAAGTAGGCGGTATGTGGGATTTATATTTATCATATTTATGTTCTCGTTCGGACCATGGAGCATACTATTATCCAGAAAAATTGACACGGTATCGCGCCCATGAACAAACAGATACAACTCTCAGTGGTAGTGTGGATGCTCAGGCAAAAATTCGCAAAGGAACAGCAGAAATATTTTGCTACGAGCAATTTATGAAAGATGAAATACTCAAGAAATACAAACTGTATTTTAAGCAAAAATGGTTAGAATCTCATACAACTTTAGCTATAGGTTTGCTGCGCTCTGAAGAGACAACCCAAGCACGTCCTTATCTTTGGCGGGCGCTTTCTGAACAAAAGTTTAATTTAAGAACTATAGCAGCATTGACTTTGAGTTTCATTCCACGACCAATAGCAAATCAATTTAAAAGCCTCAAGGCAACTAAAAATAGAATTTTTAAGTCAGAAATATTAAGTCAAAAATGAACAGAGAAGGAAGGTGGTGTGTGAAACTATGTATTGTGACTCACAAACTAAAAAAGGGTGATGGACAGGGACGAGTAAATTATGAGGTTGCAAAAGAAGCCATTCGTCGGGGTCATCACCTGACCTTATTGGCAAGTGAAATAGCACCAGAATTACAACAAAGTAGCCAAGTCAACTGGATTCCTATTTCAGTCAACGGGTTGCCAACTGAATTTATTCGTAATTTCATATTCTCTCAAAAAAGTGCAGATTGGTTGCGCAAACACCGCCCCCAAGTCGATTTGGTGAAAGTGAACGGAGCTATAACATCATCAGCATCTGATGTGAATGCTGTACACTTTGTCCACAGTTCTTGGCTGCGATCGCCTGTACATATTTCCCGTCTCCGCCAAGATTTGTACGGTTTGTACCAAAAGCTGTATACAGCATTCAATGCCCGTTGGGAAAAACAGGCTTTCCAAAAAGCAAAGATTGTGGTGGCGGTATCCGAAAAAGTAGCCCAAGAATTGGAAAGTATTGGTGTACCTCGTTCTCGAATTCGGGTGATTGTCAATGGAGTCGATTTAGAAGAGTTTTCTCCTGGTACGGTATCTCGTCAAACACTCGGTTTGCCGGAAAACGTCACTTTAGCGCTGTTTGCAGGGGACATTCGCACACCCAGGAAAAACTTAGATACTGTACTGCGTGCCTTGGTGAAAGTACCAAATTTACATCTTGCAGTTGTGGGAAGTCCTGAAGGTAGCCCCTTCCCAGAAATGGCAGAATCCTTAGGGTTGAATGAACGAGTGCATTTTTTGGGATATCGGCGTGATATACCCCAGATAATGCGTGCTGTAGATTTATTCGTGTTTCCTTCGCGTTACGAAGCATGTACCCTAGTTTTATTAGAAGCCCTCGCTTGTGGACTTCCCGTTATTACCGCAACGGCAACAGGAGGTGCAGAATTAGTCACACCAGAATGCGGGGTTGTCTTGTCTGACTCCGACGACGTTGAGGCTTTGGCAGAGGTATTGTTGTCTTTGGTGGGCGATACGCCTTCTGGCGTCTGCGCGGAGCGCAATCGCAACAGAATGCAGCAGATGGGTCAAGCTGCACGCACTGTCGCAGAACAGCACAGCTGGGCTACTATGGCAAAAACTTATGTGGATCTGTTTGAGGAGTTAAGCAAGAATGAGGAACACGGTTCTCATACCGACTTATCGCCGTCCTCAAGACCTATTACGCTGCCTTCAGGCGTTAGTTGAGCAAACTAAACCACCTTTTCAGGTGATAGTGGTTGTACGGGATATAGATACTGATACTTGGCAATTTCTAGAAGGATTCAAAGAAACTACACTGCCACTGGATATTGTAAAAGTTACAGTTGGGGGAGTGGTCGCAGCTCTTAATGCCGGACTGGAAGCGGTTAAAGGAGATACGGTTTCAATTACTGATGATGATGCAGCACCTCGCCCTGATTGGTTAGAACGCATCAGTGCTCATTTCACCTCAGACAGTCGCATCGGTGGAGTCGGCGGACGCGATTGGATACACGAAGGTGAAAAGCTGTTAGATGACTCGTGCGAAGTCGTAGGTCAACTACAGTGGTTTGGGCGAGTCATTGGTAATCATCACTTGGGAATGGGAGAACCCCGCGAAGTCGATGTCCTCAAGGGTGTTAACATGAGTTTTCGTACCAGCGCGATCGCCGGATTGCGCTTTGATCAGCGGATGCGAGGTACGGGAGCACAGGTACACTTTGAAATGGCATTTACCCTAGCCTTAAAGCGGGCGGGTTGGAAGATGATTTATGATCCCGCTGTAGCCGTTGACCATTATCCAGCACAACGTTTTGATGAAGACCAGCGCAATAGTTTTAATGAAATAGCTTGGATAAATCTAGTTCATAATGAAACGCTTGTGTTACTTGAGCATCTGCCACCTACACGCCGTGCAGTGTTTTTACTTTGGGCTATATTAGTGGGAACACGAGATAGTTTGGGTTTTGTCCAATGGCTTAGGCTTTTGCCGAAGGGCGGCAAACTGGCAGCGCAAAAATGGCTAGCTTCCATTCGTGGACGTTGGCAGGGATGGCAAACCTGGCAAAAGCACCACAGTTTTTTAATAAATAACTAACTGTTGTAGTAGATAGCTAAAAAACCTTATTCTCGTGAACAGCACTGCCTAATCATGACCTTAGAAATAGGGCATAGCTTACTCTACGAAATCTTTAACTTGGAGAAACCAAGTGAATTCTAAACAGCCACATTTTCATCCTTTATTTAAACAGCATTATTTCCCTGACGAGCGTTCATTCGTGAGCTGGATAGTCATTTCCGGCTTCGTGTTGCTGAATGTCGCCTTTTATTTTGCGGGTGCAGCCAAGCTCCGCCTGATATTCCCCGTATCATCTTTTGTTGTAGCTATATTCTTATACTTACGGCATCCCATTCTCTACTTGGGCTTTACCTGGTGGATGTGGTTTCTATCAGCATTGATTGCTCGCTTGGTTGATTTTCGTGCTGGTTGGGATCCAACACGTCAGATCCTCATAGCGCCCTATTTAGTCACATTTGTAACATTAGCGACGACCTTAAAATACCTTCCCAGTGCTTCTCGTCAAGGAGGTTTACCTTTTGTTTTTGCTCTTGTAGGTGTGTTTTATGGCTTTCTTGTAGGACTCGTTTACAACTCACCGATCGCCATAGCACGAAGTCTTCTAGATTGGTTATCTCCTGTGATTTTTGGATTCCATTTATTCATGTGCTGGCGCGATTATCCCAGCTATCGTCAGAACCTTCAACGCACATTCTTTTGGTGCGTGTTTCTGACAGGAATATACGGTGTGTATCAATTCGCGGTAGCACCTGAGTGGGACAAATACTGGCTCATACAATCAAAAATGAATACCAGTTCTGGAAACCCAGCACCCTTCCAGATGCGAGTGTGGAGCACAATGCACTCAGTCGGTCCCTATGCAGCTGTGATGCAAGCAGGGTTGTTGTTATTGTTTAGTGGTAGCTCGTCAGGACCTTTAAACTTTCCCGCTTCTGCATTCGGCTACTTATCATTCCTACTAACTCAGGCACGTACTAACTGGGGGGGGTGGTTAATGGGGCTGGTTATGATTTTTGGTTCTGTCAAAGCGCAAACTCAAATGCGGTTGATTGCTATCATTTTGGCAATGGGATTGTGTGTCGTCCCATTAGCAACCATAGAACCATTTTCTAGTGTTGTTGGCAGTCGTTTTAATAGTTTTTCTAATCTTGAAAACGATGGTAGCTTGAAAGATAGATCCGGGAGCTATGACAGAAACCTGAGTGTTGCCTTGTCTAATGTCTTCGGCAATGGATTTGGAAATACCTGGAAACTTAATGAAAAAACAGGTCAACTAGAAGTATTTGTTATTGATAGTGGCGTTTTAGATATGTTCTTCACGCTGGGCTGGTTGGGAGCCATTCCTTATATCAGTGGACTTATAATGGTTATCACTACTGTATTTAAATATACTGAATCTCGTTTCGATAGTTTTGTCAGTGCTTCTCGTGCAATTGGTGTAAGTGCCTGTGCTCAGCTTGTTATTGGTAGCGGAATGCTAAGTGTGGCAGGCATGATTCTTTGGGGATTTTTTGGTATTAGCATGGCAGCACATAAATACTATCAGCATCAAGAAATAAGTGCATCCAGGTATCAGCAGCATCCAGAAATAATTGTATCTCAACAAAGGTCTACGATATGAAAGTAATTATAATTATGCCCCTAGCAGAACAACGTGGGGGTGGTGAAATGATGCTTTGGGATTTGATGCAGCAAGGACGCAACGCAGGAGTCGAATGGCTGGTCATATTCCTTGAAGATGGTCCGATGGTTGAGCAGTTTCAGAAATTGGGTATTGATGCACGAGTTATGCGGGGTGGTCGCGTGCGCGAAGTACATCGTTGGCTGACAAGTGCGATCGCCATAGCTTCCATTGCTCGACGCGAACGTGCAAATGTCATCATCAGTTGGATGTGGTTATCCCACCTTACTGGAGGACTAGCAGCGTTTTTGGCGGGCATACCTGCACTGTGGTATCAACTGGAACTTGCAAATAATAAAGACTTCCTCAAACGTTTAGTTAATCTCGTCCCAGCTCGTGGTGTCCTCACACTCAGCAAAGAAATTCAAGAAACCCAATCCCAAATTATACCAAAGCGACCTGTTTACTTAGTCACCCCTGGCGTAGCACTAGACCGCTTTAATCCTTCTGATTTGCCTTCTCCTAGTGAAGCACGTTCCAAGCTAGGTTTACCATTACATGGTCCTTTAATTGGCATTGTTGGACGAATGCAGCGTTGGAAGGGAATACACGTTCTTGTCGAGGCAATGCCTAAAGTGTTGCAGAAGTATCCCAACGCCCATTGTGTCGTCGTTGGGGGTAAGCATGATTTGGAGCCGGATTATGAGGACTTTTTGCACGAGAAAATAGCAACTTTGGCTCTTGAGGAGAAGGTACTCCTGGCTGGACTACAGCGCAACATTCCAGAGTGGGTGCAAGCAATGGATGTTTTTGTTCATGCTTCAGATAACGAGCCGTTTGGTATTGTGATTATTGAGGCGATGGCATTAGGTAAACCGGTTATTGCTGGCAATGCTGGGGGACCAACAGAAATCATCACAAACGGGGTAAACGGGTTGCTCACACCCTATGGAGATCCAAACGCACTGGCAGATGCAATTCTTCGGTACCTTAACGACCAAGAATTTGCTTGCACTGCTGCACAAGCAGCACGGCAACGCGCCCTTGATTTCTCCACGCAGCATTACGCTCAAAACTTTATTAATACCCTCCGTTCTGCTGTATGAAAGCAGGGAGTACCCGAGCAAGGAGGGAGGATTTTACAATTTTCGCACAGATGTTCCAAACAATAACTAATTAAATGGACTTGATGTAATTCTCCATAAACATGGGCTTAATATTTTGCAATGTTCTTGGCTGGAAAGCTTATTGGGCACAACTATAATTATTGTCAACTATTAAGCTCAAGTTTACGGAGAATTGATGTTAGACTGAATCATTATCAATGTCAACAACTTGATATCAAACTACACTCATTGCACTATAGTTGGTTAATAATTCACGATATGTAGCCAGTGTTTCCTCATTAACTCGCGCAGCACTAAACCGTTCTAAGTTTAATTTTGCTTGGCATTTCCACTGGTCTAATTCACAAGGATTATTGAGTAATTTCGTCAAAGTCTGTGCCAATGCATGACTATCTTTAGGTGGCACCAGAAGACCAGCCTCTGCATTATCTAATGTCTCAGGAATACCGTCTACATCACTGGCAACAATGGCGCACCCTGCTTCCCGCGCTTCTGTCAAAACTAAACCGAAAGATTCGCAGTATGAAGCAAGCACGAAAATGTCACTTGCCAGCATATACCGTTGCGGCTCTGGCTGGAAACCTTCAAAATGAATGCGATCACCAACAGGTGTACTTTGCGCCTTTGCTTCAAATATTGCGCGATCTGGGCCATCTCCTACCAAATACAGATGAGCATCAGGAAATTCAGTAGCAATTTCTACAAATGCATCAATTAACTCACCAATTCCTTTGCGTTTATACATCCCTGCCACAGTGGTAATAGCAGGACGGTGTAACGGTAAGGCTTGGTATTCTGTAATGTTGGGATGCCGAGGACTACCCAATGTGCCGTTGGACACTACTCTTAATTTGTGCTTCGGTATACCACGCTTTACCATTGAATCCGCTACTGCACTACTGACAGCAATGACACGATCAGCTAATCCCATCAGTATTGCGCTTCGCTGAAACTCATTATGTACTGTGGACACTAAACCATAGGAGGATATTTTAAAAAGTGCACCGAGCACAACTCCTGTCATCATATGGGCATGGACGATATTTGGTTGAAACGCTTGTATAATATCCCAGTAAAGCCATGCTGCTTTCGCAAGATTGAGCGGCGTCCTCGACTGATTTAGTTGAAAGTGCTTAACATTATAACGTTCCAGTAATGTTTCATATTCTCCTCCAGCAGATGCCACAGCGACATCGTAACCAAGTTTGGCTTGCAAACAGGCTAAGTCTATGGCAACATTAACGATACCGTTGCCTATTCTTTGGACGTGGTTTGTAATATGTAGTATACGCATTTCTGCCATCTCCACAGTGGTTGCTTGTTATACATAATTCCCTGCTATTTAGAATTATATAAAATTAACATTATGTAAACACGTAGACTCAACGTAATTTATACTACCTTACATCAGGTTTAAAAAAAATTTCATAAGACCCCAAAAATCGTTTGACAAAGCCACGAGGTAAGCCTTCAAGTTGAGAACAGTAAGAGGCGATCGCCCTGTTTTTTTTGTCTTGAACTGATTCTATTGAAAGTCGGTAAGCAACCGCGATATCTTGCACCTTAAGCATAATAAATAGGGGTGCTCTCCAGAGTAACCAGATAGGATATTGTAGGAGTTCTACTTTGATTCCTACTTGAGCAATTGCTTCTTTAACAAGTTCATATGTCGCCTCATGATCTTTATGACAATCTTTTCTATGAGGAACATAAATTTCTTCTGGTTGAGAACATTTTATCAGTTCAGCTAACTGCTGAATTGTTTCTTCCCGTTGCTCTTTTTGTAAATCTTGCAAAGTCCCATCTGGCTTTTCCAAAAAGTGAATTTTTGAGGTCTCTACTCCCAAAATTTCTAAAGCTTTTATCGCCTCTTCCTTGCGAATTTGGATAATTTTTTCTTTGATTTGAGAATCAGGACCATGGGAACCCTGTCCATCGGTTAGAAAAGCCACAGTTACTGGTATCCCATGTTCTCGTTTCAGGGCTATCATACCTCCACAACCGAAGGTTTCATCATCTTGATGAGGAGAAAACACCATCGCGGATTTGTTATTAAACGCTGTAGGCTCACTTCCTCTTAGTAAAATCCACCTAAACAGTATTTGAGAGTGAATATCTTGCAGTAGATAAAGCAAGTTATTTGGAATTAATTTTTGTACGACTTTAAGAATCTGTTTTATCTTCATAACAAAATATAGAATTGCTTGATTTTTATTGATTGTTCAAACATGCTTTGTTGCTATTATCTCTTATGTTTGACTTTTCTTATTCAAGATATTTTCATTTTTGATGAAAACAGTATAAAATTTTGCAAAATATTGTTAAATTAGATACAAAAACAGAATTTTCTGACTACTAAATACGCTCAATTTTAAGCAGAACATTTTTTGCCATGCAACTATAGTCTCATGACTTAACGTTAAAAAAATACAAGGAAAGAAAAAACAGGCTTTGCCTGTGATAATTGCTTCGTTATTCATTCCCAAACTAAGTTTGGGAAGAAGTGTAAAAAACTATCATAAACTTATCGCGGTAACTGATACATAATTACCTTTCCTTTCCAATCTTCCTCAACAAACACCAGATACTCTCCATTGGATCGGCGAAAAGCACGGATACCATAAGGTATGTCAATCCAGCCACTTTCACCAGCTACTTCTGGGCCTGGTTTGAACTTTTGTACTTGTTCTCCTGTCGCTGCTTTGTAAACGTATACCTCTGATGTTCTCCCTGTTACAGCAAATACATAATCTCCGGCGACACTCATCGCTTCTGTCATCACTTCACGCTTTCCAGTTGTGTCATAAGGAATCACAGTTCGCCATCGGGGAGTGCGGTTTCCTTTATTCCAGTTGTCATAACGTATAATTTCAGAGCCAACGACTCCAGAATCATCTCCAATCGGAGGGTGCTCTTTAGTAAAGCCTGATACATACATGGTGTCTGTATTGGGAAAATACTCAATCCGTCGCAAATCTGTAATTGGACTGGGAGTTTTGTCCTTTTTCATGGAACTGTAAGAGTAGATTGGGTTACCCTTTTTATCTAGCCCTTGTAAAGGATAATGCCGGATACCTTCTTGAGTTCGCAAAGTTCTCCATAAGTCACCTTTGCTATCTACCCACGATCCCCCACCATAGGGATAATCTTTATCTCTAATATCATATTCACCCTGATCAAAAGCACCATTGCCGTTGCTATCCCGCCAAATCCAATCTTTTTCTTGCTGCGGTTGATTGGGTGGCCAACTGTTAACTGGTTTACCATCTTTTACGGCTGTACCAAAAAACATTGCAGATGGGATCGCAATTTTACCGTCTGTGGTTGGATTGAAACGATAAATTTGCATAAAGCTGTCATACATATCTATGAGATACATAAAGGGTTTCCCCTGGATGCGGCGGAAGAAAACTGAAGTCGGCGATGTATGGAGCCGTGGATCTTGGGGGTACTTAAAAGGATTTAAGGTGTAAGCCTTGTAACTCCATTGCTTACCGGATGGTTTTTTATAGTCCATCTGGAAGTATTCATGCTTGGTGTATACCTCTACACCATCACTTTGAGGGTCTGTATCTGCATTATCCACAAAGTGCAAACCCAGTAACCGCCATTGTAACTTTCCTGACGGCGAAAATTTTCTTAAGTCGGTTCCTGAATTATTGAAACCATTACTATTTACGTAGATATTACCTGTTGCATCTGTACCCACCCCACTAATCCCGTAAAATTTTACATTTGCAACCTCACCAGGAACACCAGCATAAACGCCCCCCTCGACTCCGAAAGTTCCTACTTTTGCTGGCTTACCTGTAATTTTATAAATCAATATTTGCTGACGAGGTCCATTTTCTGCTACCAAAAGTCTGCCTTGATTGTCGAGTGCGATCGCACTTGGATCAGCAACATCAGCAATAACCTCAGGCAAACGCTTTCCTTTGCTTGAATAATGTAAAATCTGAGCAGGAGTACTGCCATTCTTGCTTTGTATAATCCACAGATTTCCCTGCTTATCAACTGTCATCTGTTTTGGACTAGCAACAGAAAAATTGCGGACTTCCGTCATTGTGTCAGTGTTGTAAACACTAATGCGGTTTGCCTCAGCAATACCGACATATAACTCTTTCCCTACAATTGCTAATCCTGTCACTGGGCTTTTTGTACTGACAATCACCATACTCTTATCATAGCCACGCCCTCCAGCAAAACCCGCAGGCTTTCCAGACAAAGTATAGCGTCTGACACAGTACCAAGCTGTTTTTTCTGGTGGGTAATCTTCTGATGTCTTGCCCATTGATCCCTGCACCATAGCAAGGTAAATATATTTATCATTAATTGTTATGGCTTTGCCGCCTACACGACTTTGACCATGAAGCTGAAAGTCAGGACCTATAACATCACCATCCTTATATATTCCTGCTTCTCTTGCAGCTTCGTCCCAAGTGCTATTAGTGTAAACCGTGCCATCAGAACCGACATACATTCCCTCTACATAATTTTGCACCCATTTCTTACCACCACCATAGGTATTACCTATCCAAGATGTTGTGTAGGGTTTTGTGGCAGGTATAACTGCGGTTGTAAAGTATAATGTAATACTAAATGCAGTTATGAGACATAGAAAAAACTTGAAAAATTGTTTCAATTGCAAATAACTACTATTTCGTTGCCTACGATATAGTCCACCCAGATGTGAAATGAATTGATTTTTCATAAAGTAACAAAATGCTTGATGACTTCTCAAATATCATTTAGTATCGTTTTACAATGAAGCTGCGTAGAATAGAAAATCATTGCATCATAATTACCTTTACAGCGGTTTTCTGTCATTATCTATATTTAAGAGTGTTCCACGTATGGTTTTACAAAAACTTTATCAGAATCACACTATTTTTTTAATTTTCAACTTGTTTAGGGACAATACATGTTTTCAATTAGACTTGGAATATCCACAAAAAATATTAAGTAAAAAACAAGACGTATAATATTCAACTGTTTATCTCCCTAAACAAGTATGGATGATTAAGTAGCTATCATCAACTACCTACACTCCTGATGATGAAAAATTTTCTCCTCTCTCCCTGCTCCCTTGCTTTTTCAAGTCAGTCATTCATGGGCGATCGCGCCCACAAGCAAGCATGAAAATCTATTTTCATGCTTGCTAATCACGGGAAAATCTCACGAACCTTACATGAAAATATATTTCCCCTACACCCCTATACCCTTATACCCTTACACCCCTTTTTCAAACTAGGTGGGCAGGAAAATTTATCCTTAAGACAAGGCAGAGGGAAAAAGGTAGCTATGCTAAAGCGAAGGGAGTTTTAGCCAATTTGACTTTTAGTTACATGCTTGGTGTTTATTTGCGCCTTTCTAGTTACTCATTCATAATTGAGGCAAACTTCAACCATCTGTCACACTTAAAAGTCAATGGTGTCAAGAAGTTTTTCAAGGCAACCTAAATAGCAGGGATTTTCCTGATGCTATTTCAAAAAAACGTTTATTATCGTTAATCCTAGAACTTATAAACTTTTATTGCAAGATGGATACTTAGTAATGAAAACTTGGAATCAAGAACGAACTTCGTCCCCGACGCTCAAATTTACCTTCATCAGCCAAGACTAACGCTACTCATTAATGCACACTGCCTTCTGTTGAGTTTCATCTTCAGTGCGATAAGCCCGCTTGCTGACTTCTTATGCGTATCGCCAATGCTAAGGCTCCGCGCATGAGCATCTCCTGTTGTTTTCACCTTAAGTTTATCCTTATTTGTTAGGATTCACTATACTAACTTAAATTCTACGTTATAACCCAACAATCGTATGAACTGTTTTGCTCTATAAAGAGATGAGAGAAATGAAATAAATTTCTATTAATTATGTAAAATTCGGATTCTATATCCACCAAGAGAATATATTTATTGTCAGCATGAGTCAGCATACTGAATGAACCCAAAAAAAGGCATTAGTCACGAAAACAGTACCAGATCTAAGCACAGCACTTAAGCGGCGTATGCTGGGGGATTTGCCCCGTCAATAACGCCTATGCCTGCCTTCGTCTGACGACGAACAGTGCTCAGACGTAGATCGACGCTTACCCAAGCGATGGAATTAATACTGTCGGTAGTTGACAACTGAAAAATGTTAAGTAACAAGTAGACACACGCACAACCCGTACTTGGAGAAACATAAGTGGAAGATAATACAAAAAATGCTTTAGAATCTAAGTCTATTCTGTGCATAGGACTAGGCTGGTTTCCTAAAACCCCAGGGGGATTGGAACGATATATCTATGAACTGACTCACAAACTAGCAGCAAATCAAGACAAAGTTGAATTATGTGGAGTAGGTTTACCAGAAGCTGAACCAAACTTGCCGATAAAATTGACTAATTTGGCCTCACCAAGTAGTCCTATTTGGAAACGATTGTGGTGTATTCGCAATAATTTTCAGAAAACAAGAACTGAAAAACCAGATGTCATTAACTTACATTTTGCACTATATAGTTTCCCGATTTTGGATCTTTTGCCAAAAGGTGTGCCTGTTACCTTTAACTTTCATGGTCCTTGGGCTTTTGAGAGTCAAGAAGAAGTGGAACAGAGGAAACTAAGTATTCTTATCAAAGCTAAGTTGATAGAACAAAGAACATATAACCACTGCGATCGCTTTATTGTTCTTAGCAAAGCATTCGGGAATATATTACACAAAGAGTATCACGTTCCTTGGAACAAAATTCATGTCATCCCTGGGGGAGTTGATATTACTCAGTTTCAACCTAATTTATCACCTCAAGAGGCTCGATCAAAACTAGACTGGCCGCAAGATCGCCCAATTTTATTCACCGCCCGCCGCTTGGTGAATCGAGTAGGGCTTGATAAATTGTTGGAAGCCTTGGCTATTATTAAGCCGAGGATTTCAGATGTTATGCTGGCGATCGCAGGACGTGGACCACTACAAGCAACACTACAACAGCAGGCTACTGAATTAGGATTGAGCAATCATGTGAAATTTTTAGGGTTCATGCCTGACGAACTCTTACCTGTTGCTTACCAAGCAGCTGACTTGAGCATCATGCCCAGTCAGTCTTTTGAAGGATTTGGATTGGCAGTAGTAGAATCTTTAGCCTGCGGTACTCCTGTTGTGTGTACTCCGGTTGGAGGAATGCCAGAAATTTTAGAACCATTTTCACCAGATTTCATTACGTCTTCCACAGAAGTTGCAGCCATTGCAGAAAGATTAGAACAGGTGCTATTGGGAAAAGTGCCAACACCTTCACGACAAGCTTGTCGTCAGTACGCTGTCACAAACTTCAACTGGGATAAGATAGCTCAAGATGTACGGCAAGTTCTATTGGCTTAGCTGTAACACAATAAGAAGAAAAAACTAAAATCTCTTGAGGCTGCTTTGGCAACTTTTTCCTTTGCAGTCGTACCATATACAAAACCTCGTGCAAAAATCAATTTGAAGAAAATTAAACCACAGATAAACCTTGCGCTTTGTGAGGTGTAGCCATGAGCAAAGCGCGTTTGGTAAGCTTGGGCAGCAGATACACACAGATAAATTATCTGTGTTAATCTGTGGTTCTAAAGATCCATTAATCATACTTCTGCAAGAACAAGAAGTTTACTCTTAATGGCTGCTACTCACTGAAATTATTAAAGATGATATGAAAATTCTCTTCCTAGATCAAAGTGGTAAACCAGGTGGGGCTGAACTGTGTTTAATAGATATCGCCAAACCTTATAAAGATAACTCTTTAGTGGGATTATTTGCTGATGGTTCTTTTAGAAATTTACTAGAACAAAATCACATTTCGGTTCAAGTTCTCACAAATCAGGTTATACAAGTTCGTAAAGAAAGCAGTTTAGCGCAAGGATTAGGCAGTCTGGCTCAAATTCTGCCTCTGATTTCTAAAGTTGTGCAAAAAGCCAAAGAATTTGATTTAATTTACGCGAATACGCAAAAAGCCTTAGTTGTTGGCGCACTAGCAAGTTTTTTCAGCCGTCGTCCTTTGGTCTATCATTTGCATGATATTCTTTCCCCAGAGCACTTTAGCCAAACCAACCGTCGCATTGCTGTAACTTGCGCCAATCGTTTTGCATCACTCGTCATTGCCAATTCTCAAGCAAGTCAAGCAGGCTTCGTTGCAGCAGGAGGACGCTCAGATATCACTGAAGTGGTTTACAATGGCTTTGACCCAAAAAATTATCAAACCCACGAGTCCGATGTCAGTCAAATTAGACAACAACTGGGGTTAGATGGACAATTTGTTGTCGGACACTTTAGCCGTCTCGCACCTTGGAAAGGACAGCATATATTAATAGAAGCACTCGCACAATGTCCTGTTGATGTCACAGCAATCTTAGTCGGTGATGCACTGTTTGGAGAACAAGAATATGTCCAGCACTTACACCAACAGGTGACAGCGCTGGGACTAGAAAACCGAGTCAAATTTTTAGGATTTCGTTCAGATGTTCCCCTGCTGATGGCGGCTTGTGACTTAGTTGCACATACCTCAACCGCCCCAGAGCCGTTTGGTAGAGTGATTGTAGAGGCTATGCTCTGTGGAAAACCTATTGTGGCTGCAAAAGCTGGCGGTGCAGTAGAATTAGTAGAGCACGGTGTCAATGGTTTCTCAGTCACACCAGGAAAGCCTGATGAATTAGCACAAGTGATAACCACCTGTCTAAAACAACCACAGAAGATTGCGACGATCGCTCATCATGCACAAACTACAGCCAGCCAGCGTTTTGATGTCACAGCCATTAATCAGCAAATTGCCGTGCTGCTGGATAAGTTATGATCCAGATAAACCTGACAGAGCAGCTTCAAAGCACGCAACTATAAACCCACTAATTCATGCGATTCAAAATCTGTGAGTTGTTGAGCTATTGTGAGTCTTGCTTGCAGTTTCGCTACGCTAAACAGGTTGCGCAGATATTCTAAATGGGCAACAGCATTTGCCTTTTCGGTAGTTAATTGTATTAGGGTGTCCATCGCCTTTTGGTATTCTTGATTCACAAGTAACACTTCAAAACGACGAGATTTGCGTTGAGCATCATTTTTCAAATCCATATCAAAGGCGGCGGCGCGATCGGCATTACCTTCAAACCGATTAATTTGCAGCTGAACTGCCATTAATTGAGAGTCTACTTTATTTACTCTTTGGGCAGCTTGAGCGATGTCTTCGACAAGGGCTGTGCCCAACGCCGCTGGATAATGATTCAGTTGGTTTGTTAACATAGATGAATTGTGTTTACGCAATTTTACATACAAAATAGCAAAGACATGGTAATGAGTAGCTACGGTAAACGGGAAAGGTGAGGGAGTATTTTCTCCCCCGATCTCCCTTTATGCTGCTTCCCTCAGTTGAGGCGCTTGGATAGTCACCTCCCCAATATTTAAGGAAAGCTGTTCAGCGTGAGGTACTGCAGCTTGCTCTAATACTTGAACTTCAATATTTACACTGACTAAATAACTGCCTGTATCAGCACCAACCGCTTCGGCGACTAACTTGGCAATATCTGGGCGTTTAGCAGTCAATGGGTCACGTAAAATACACCGATCCCATTCATGCTTAGCAGTCGGATTAAGGCTGAGAATATAGTGCTTGATCATAGGACAAACCGTCGAACCCATCTCATAAGGCTGTCACACACCCGTTTTGTACTTTACTGGGCTTTGTGAACGCTATCTTAATTATAGTATATTTGTACTAAAAAAGCGAGTGAGATGGGCTTGGTTATTAGTGATTGCACTACTAACCACTAACAACACATCCTATAGTTTGTTACGGAAGAAAAATGGAAATTCCGGCTTGGTCAAAGGCGATTTTAAGGCGACGGCGATACTCTCTTGCTACACTCCATTGCTTGAGGGGTTGTGTTTTAATCCATACACGAATCAAGAAACCTTTCTCAGCAACAGCAAAATTATCTATTCCCAAAACTTGAGGTGTTTCCAGAATTTGATGATCCCATAGCGGATCTTCATCCATTTCCACACCAACTTTTTGAATTAATTTTATCGCCTGGTCAACATCGGTTTGGTATGCAACTGGGATAGTTAAATCGGCTCTTGACCAGCGACTGGAAAGATTGGCAACTACTTTGATTTCACTGTTAGGAATCGTAATTAAGCGCCCTTCTCCATCGCGTACTTGGGTCATCCGCAGATTCAAGTTTTCGACCAACCCACTGAAAGTTCCAACTGTAATATAATCACCTAAGGCGTACTGGTCTTCTAGAATAATCAAAAAGCCGTTGATCGCATCTTTTATCAGACTTTGGGATGCCAGGGACACTGCAACACCAACTAGACTTGCACCTGCCAGCAAAGGAACTAGTTCTACACCCAAAAATCCCAAACCTATGAGAGTACCAACTACTATACAGGTAATGGTGGCGATACTTTTGCTAACGCCAGAAATAGTAGAAACTCGCAATTGTATACGTTCGGGAGCTTCCGGAGTCAATAAGACAGCACTATTGACTAAAGCAGAACTGAAGCGGTCAATCAAGGCATAGCTCAGACGTATTACCACATAAGTTCCCAGAGCGACAACACCCACTTTCAAAGGAATTTGCGCCCCAAAGATAATCGATTGCTGAAGCGCTCGTGTGTAGGGAAATAAACCCAGTATATAAAGACTTCCACCCCCCCAAATCGTTGCTTGGGCTAGCTGATACAGCCGCCTCTTGACCTCTGTAATATGTTTCTGTTCTTGTTGATTTAGCTGTATCGTAATCGGTCTAGTTGCTGCTGAAGCCGTGGTAACAGGCTCTGCCTTATATTTTTTGCGACGGTGTTGGTAAGAATAAACCCCCCAACTGAGAACAATCATCGCCACTCCAGCAGCTGCAGCAATTTGACCTTGTTGAATTAAAAACTTACTTTGTCGCTCCTGCTTTGCGCGTTTCAAACCTTCTTTCAACTTTTCAACGATTTGCTTTGCAACTGTATCGACAGTATCCTGTTGTTGCAAACTGGCATCGTAGTCATTGACGGTCATCAGATATTGACCATTAAGAAGAATTACTACAGTTTCAGTTACAGTCGTTTTTCCGTTCTTAGTCGTTGATTTCTTTTCTGGTGTAATCTGTACATTAGGTTCTGCATCAGATTTTTGAAAGTATTCCTGACTCAGTTGATCCAACCTTTGTTGGATATCTTGTGAACGCTGTGCCAAATTCCCTTTTGGTGCCGCTATCTGAAACAAACGCCTACCATCCAAAAAAACCCAACGTGTTTGTGGTGCTTTTTCTAATTCATTAATCAAAAAGTTAGGAGTTTGTAGGTTAGGTAATAAGGGAATCTGCTGCGCTGTAGCTTTTGGCATTGTCCCAACAGTGATCACTATTGAAGAAAAAGCGATCGCCACAAATTGAAAGCGCAATGGGCACCTCCTTTACTATTTCAACCCTGCTAGCTTAGCTAAAAATTTAGCCCGCCTAATCAGCCCCAGTAATTATACTGTCTGTAGTTAGATATTTATCAATTTGATGTTAATAAAAATTTATATGATTATATATTTTGTAAAAAAATAATTATGGGATGTTCCGTTGTTAAATTATTGGAATGCCACCACCAGCCACCAATCAATCATAAATAACAGAACTCAAGTTGACCTTTGAAAGGGGTGTAGGGGAGCCAGTGCCCTATGGCTTACGCCACGCCTTACGCCACGCCTTACGGCTATCGGAGAGAACCTCCGGTCACGCTGCGCTAACGCAGTCGCCTAGGTCGGGAGAGCCGTCATTCGCGCTGTCTCACCGTGGGCGGGTTTCCCGACTTGAGGAGCCACTGCGTTGCGGAGAGCAGCGCCTTGCGGGGGTTCCCCCCGTTGTGGCGACTGCGGAGGGTTCCCCCCGTTGTAGCAAGTGGCGTGCACCTGGCGTGGAAGAAAGTAAAACACTCTTACCCTAACTTTATTCCAAAGTTGTCGGAACCAACGAATTAACCATTCACTTACACCCCTACACCCCTACACCCTTACACCCTTACACCCCTAATTTATTGACATTCGCGCTCTCAAACGTCAAGCTAGTGCAAAGAACCATTAACTGGCTTTTTTGTGAGCAAATCTTGTTTCAGATTGCCAGTCTTGGAATACTCTAGTAGAGTGCGTAAGAATTTACGCCAATTTCTTTGTAATTGAGGAACTATTTGATGACCGCAACTTCTCCCCGATTAAAGCACGAGGTTAAAGACCTCGGCTTAGCTGCCTTGGGAAGACAGCGCATTGAATGGGCTGGACGTGAGATGCCTGTTTTACGGCAGATTCGCGATCGCTTCGCCCAAGAAAAGCCCTTTGCGGGCATTCGCCTTGTGGCTTGCTGCCATGTCACAACAGAAACAGCACATCTGGCAATTGCACTCAAAGCTGGTGGTGCAGACGCTGTGCTGATTGCGAGCAATCCCCTATCAACTCAAGACGATGTAGCTGCTAGCCTCGTCGCCGATCATGAAATTCCAGTCTTTGCCATCAAAGGTGAAGATAACGAAACATACAACCGCCACGTACAAATTGCTTTAGACCATCGCCCCAACATTATCATTGATGACGGTTGTGATGTCGTCGCCAGCCTGGTACAAAAACGCCAGCACCAACTTGCTGACATCATTGGAACCACAGAAGAAACCACAACAGGAATTGTCCGACTCCGCGCCATGTTTAGAGATGGCGTTCTCACCTTCCCCGCAGTCAACGTCAACGACGCTGACACAAAACACTTTTTTGACAACCGCTACGGTACTGGACAATCAACCCTAGACGGTATTATCCGCGCCACCAACGTTCTGCTTGCTGGTAAAAACGTTGTCGTTGTTGGTTACGGCTGGTGCGGTAAAGGTACAGCATTACGGGCGCGAGGACTCGGTGCTAACGTGATTGTCACCGAAATTGACCCCATCAGAGCAATTGAAGCGGTGATGGATGGCTTCCGCGTCCTGCCAATGGAACAAGCTGCAGCCCAAGGTGATTTGTTTATCACTGTGACTGGTAATAAGCACGTCATTCGTGGTGAGCATTTCGACGTGATGAAAGACGGCGCAATCGTCTCTAACTCCGGTCACTTTGACATTGAATTGGATCTCGTCGCCTTGGGAAGTAAAGCTAAGGAAGTCAAGACAGTACGTCCCTTTACCCAAGAGTATCGCTTGCAAAGTGGCAAATCTGTCGTAGTTCTGGGTGAAGGACGCTTGATTAACCTAGCCGCAGCAGAAGGACATCCTAGCGCGGTGATGGATATGAGCTTCGCCAACCAAGCTTTGGGTTGCGAATACCTCGTGAAAAATAAAGGTAACCTGGAACCCGGTATCCACTCAATTCCAACAGAAGTCGATCAAGACATTGCACGGCTGAAATTGCAGGCGATGGGAATTAAGATTGATACCCTGACGCCAGATCAAATTGAGTACACAAACTCTTGGACTTCTGGAACCTAAGCCCAGCTTAGAATTTGAGAGCGTCTAAAAGAGCGTACGCGAAGCGTCAAGCCTCCGGCTTATCGCTCTTTTAGTATGACGAATGGTGGGATAGGCAACTTGCTTATCCCGCTTTTTTTGCAAGGTAAGCAGCTCAACCTAATTAAACGTGAAATCTGAAATGTCATTACGAGCGGAACAGAGTGAAGCGTAAGCGCAAAGCGCACGCTAAGAGCGTTCGCGCAGCGTGGTCACTGAGCTTTGTCGAAGTGTGTCCTTTTGGGACTCATACCAAATTGCAATCAAAGGTAGTACCTGTCATTGCGAGTGAAACGAAGTGGAGCGAAGCAATCTCCCCTAAAGCGCTACTACAACAGAACGCAACTTAGTATCAGTAATCGCAAAGATTCTATTTTACGTTTTTCAATGTTAACCAACAAGAGCGATAAGCCGGAGGACTTCGGCGTGAGCGCTCAGTCGAACGCTTGACGCTTCGCGTACGCCCAGAAGCAATCCAAGCAATCTACGTGCTATTGGCACTGACAAAACACTGAACGCATTGCCCAAACAAAAGGTGTGTGATCCGCACAGGCAAGAAGAGCTAACTTATACAGCTACCTTGGTGGGCGTATAAGTCCTACATGAATAAAATTCAGGAGTTTGATGGATGCATCAACTGCGTCACCTCAACTGCTTCTTCTTGTAAATCCAACTCTCGATAGATTTGCAAACTTTCAGATAAAAACTGAGTTGCAATTGGCTCTGCATCAGGCTGATTTTGTTGGGCACGTTTTCTGTAAATTTCGCCCAAGAGCTTGAGTGCTGCGGCTTCCTGTTTGCGGCGGTTATACTCCTGAAAGATTCGCAGAGATTCTTGAGCGATTTCTTCCGCACGATTAAGATTTTGTAAAACCTCCACCTCTAAATAAGCACGAGCCATATCGAGAGCTTCATCGGCTCTATCCACTGTTTGCCCTAATTCAGTAAGATAAGTTAAGCCAGTGTGGTAGTATTGCTCGAACAGGACTACTTGTTCTTGTATTGATGAGTCGTCGCTAAGTAAGAAACGTAGGCGTTCTGAGTAGAGTGAACCGAGGATGGTGTAGTCATAAGCTAGATTATCCTTATAATCGCCTGTCGTATTAAGTTGAATTGCTTGATGAATATTAGATTCAGCTTGTGTTAATAATGTTAATAAGCTGAGAGCTACAACGTTATCTTGATAAGTTTTAGCTAAAAGGGTTTGAGCATAACCAAGTCTCCTAAGAGTCCGAGCTACATTATTATCTCGACCTAACTGTTGATAAACTTGCTTGCTTTGTTGATAGGAATTGATTGCTTGCTCATATTTCCCCCACTGCCGATAAATCCAACCTAACTGATAGTAAGCATCGGCAATACCGACTTGGTCATCCAACTGCTGACGAATTGCTAAGTCTTGGTTTTGGCATTCAATGGCTCGCGAATATTTTCCCCATTCTTTGTAAGAATCAGCCATCCAGTACCACTGATTAGCTACATTCTGTTCTTGATCTAAGTTTTGGTAAAGCTCTTTGCTTTGTTGATGATAATTGATTGCCTGTTCGTATTTACCCCATTCTTGATAAATTCTACCTAATTGATAGTAAGCACTGGCAATATTGACTTGGTCATTCAACTGCTGACGAATCGCTAAGTCTTGGTTTTGGCATTCAATGGCTCGCGAATATTTTCCCCATTCTTTGTAAGAATCAGCCATCCAGTACCACAGGTCAGCTACATTACTATCTCCACCTAACTCCTGATAAACTTCCTTACTTTTTTGATAGGAATTGATTGATGGCTCGTATTTACCCCATCCTTGATAAATCCTACCTAATTGATAGTAAGCAAGGGCAATATTTACTTGGTCATCCAACTGCTGACGAATCGCTAAGTCTTGGTTCTCGCATTCAATGGCTCGCGAATATTTTCCCCATTCTTTGTAAGAATCAGCCATCCAGTACCACTGATTAGCTACATTCTGTTCTTGACCTAAGTGTTGGTAAAGTTCCTTGCTTTGTTGATGATAATTGATTGCCTGTTCGTATTTTCCCCATTCTTGATAAATTCGACCTAATTGATAGTAAGCACTGGCAATATTAACTTGGTCATTCAACTGCTGACGAATCACTAAGTCTTGGTTTTGGCATTTAATTGCTCGCTCATATTTTCCCCATTCTTTGTAACAATCAGCTATCCAGTTCCATAGGTCAGCTACATTACTATCTCCACCTAAGTGCTGATAAACTTCCTTACTTGTTTGATAGAAATTGATTGCTCGCTCGTATTTACCCCACCCTTGATAAATTCGACCTAACTGATAGTAAGCAAAAGCAATATTGACTTGGTCGTTTAACTGCTGACGAATCGCTAAGTCTTGGTTCTCGCATTCAACGGCTTGTTCATATTTGCCGCATTCTTTGTAGCAATCAGCGATCCAGTACCACAGGTCAGCTACATTATCTCCACCTAACTGCTGATAAACTTCCTTACTTTGTTGATAGGAATTGATTGCTTGCTCGTATTTACCCCACCCTTGATAAATCTGACCTAACTGATAGTAAGCAAAAGCAATATTGACTTGGTCATCTAACTGCTGACGAATCGCTAAGTCTTGGTTCTCGCATTCAACGGCTTGTTCATATTTGCCGCATTCTTTGTAGCAAACAGCCAAATTGTACCACTGGTTAGCTACATTATTATCTCGATCTAACTGTTGATAAACTTCTTTGCTTTGCTGATAGGAATTGATTGCTTGCTCGTATTTACTCCACCCTTGATAAATCTGACCTAACTGATAGTAAGCATCAGCAATATTGACTTGGTCATCCAACTGCTGACGAATCGCTAAGTCTTGGTTTTCGCATTCAATAGCTCGCTCATATTTTCCCCATTCTCTGTAGCAAACAGCCAAATTGTACCACTGGTTAGCTACATTATTATCTCGATCTAACTGTTGATAAACTTCTTTGCTTTGCTGATAGGAATTGATTGCTTGCTCGTATTTACTCCACCCTTGATAAATCTGACCTAACTGATAGTAAGCATCAGCAATATTGACTTGGTCATCCAACTGCTGACGAATCGCTAAGTCTTGGTTTTCGCATTCAATGGCTCGCTCATATTTTCCCCATTCTCTGTAGCAATCCGCTATCCAGTTCCACAGATTAGCTACATTATTTTCTCGACTTAACTGTTGATAAATTTCCTTGCTTTGTTGATAGGAAGTAATTGCTTGCTCGTATTTTTTTGATTCTTGATATATTCGACCTAACTGATAATAAGCAAGGGCGACATTGACTTGTTCATCCAACTGCTGACGAATCGCTAAGTCTTGGTTTTCGCATTCAAGTGCTCGCTCATATTTTCCCCATTCTCTGTAGCAAACAGCCAAATTATACCACAGGTTAGCTACATTATTTTCTCGCTCTAACTGTTGGTAACATTTCTGGCTTTGTTGATAGGAATTAATTGCTTGTTCGTATTTTCTCCACCCTTGATAAATCCTACCTAATTGAAAGTAAGCACTGGCAATGTTGACTTGGTCATCCAACTGCTGACGAATCGCTAAGTCATGGTTTTCGCATTCAAGAGCTTGCTCATATTTTCCCCATTCTCTGTAGCAAACAGCCAAATTGTACCACTGGTTAGCTACATCCTTATCTCGACCTAACTGTTGATAAACTTCCTTACTTTGTTGATAGGAATTGATTGCTTGCTCGTATTTACCCCACCCTTGATAAATCTGACCTAACTGATAGTAAGCATCAGCAATATTGACTTGGTCATCCAACTGCTGACGAATCGCTAAGTCTTGGTTTTGGCATTCAATGGCTCGCTCATATTTTCCCCATTTTCTGTAACAAACAGCCAAATTGTACCACTGGTTGGCTACATTATTATCTCGAACTAACTGTTGATAAATTTCCTTGCTTTGTTGATAGGAATTGATTGCTTGCTCGTATTTCCCCCATTCTTGATAAATCTGACCTAACTGATAGTAACCACTGGCAATACTAACTTGGTCATCCAACTGCTGACGAATCGCTAAGTCTTGGTTTTCGCATTCAATGGCTCGCTCATATTTTCCCCATTCTCTGTAGCAATCCGCTATCCAGTTCCACTGATTGGCTACATTCTGTTCTTGACCTAAGTGTTGGTAAACCTCCTTGCTTTGTTGATGATAATTGATTGCCTGTTCGTATTTCCCCCATTCTTGATAAATCCGACCTAATTGATAGTAAGCACTGGCAATATTGACTTGGTCATCCAACTGCTGACGAATCGCTAAGTTTTGGTTCTCGCATTCAATGGCTCGCTCATATTTTCCCCATTCTCTGTAGCAATCAGCCAACTGGTACCAGTAAGTGGCTACATCCTTTTCTTGATATAAGTGTTGGTAAACTTCGCGGCTTTGTTGATAGTAATTAATTGCCTGTTCGTATTTACCCCATTGTTGATATACACTACCGATAATGTATAGAATAACCGCTTCATGTTTTAAGTTTTTGAGTTTTTTAGTAAAAACGAATGCTTTATGATAACAGTCTAGTGATTCTTCATATTTTTTCTCAATAGTTTGGCAGGAACCCCAAGATAGCCAAAAAAGGGCACTACTTTCCAAAATTTCGGTATTTTTGGCTTGATTGTAGTAGTTATTAGCTTTTTCATATTCTTCATTTTTTTGATGACAAAATGCTAAAGCCCAATTAAGAAATGGTTTGAGATAAGTATTTGATTCTTGGTTAATATCTTCTAAAAGCTCAATAGCTTTATCATATTTGTCTTCACGAATATAAGACACTCCTGTCATAAACTTTAATGCTATTTTATACTTCTCATCAGCTACATTACACAGTCGGCTAGCTTCAAGAGCAGGTGATATTTCTTTACCTAATTTTTCAACTAAATAAATAATATAAATAAATAGTAAAGGTTCTAAAATATTAATAATTTTTGTTACAGACTCAACCAATCCTGCTACTTCGCCGCAAGCAATATAAAAAACAGCAGTCTTTGCCTGGATACGATTTTCTTCCGATAGTTTTAAATCAGAAGCTAACTGTTTAAGTATGTGTATAACTTCACCTTTTTGGTTAAACAGTTCAATTTTGCGCAGTAATCTGAGGATTTGCGTTGTTACATCATCTTCTATACCGAGATATGTAATAACTAACTTACGAATTATCTTCTTACGAAGAGGACTGCTATTAACTTCAACTTCAGCAATAACCTGTCCTGCAAACAATAAATCTTTCAGTTGGAATTCTAATTGTCTCAAATTGTTTGCTGATTCATCCTCAGCCTTTAACCAGACAAGTTTTATATCATTTGGTGAAAAACTTTTAATTTTTATTTCGCTATATTGCAGCACAGGTTCATAATCTTCCAACTTGATAATGATAAATAGCTTCTCGATAAGCTTCTTAACTTGGTTGGAGGAATAAATTCCGTAATACCCCAAAGCTAACAAAATCGGCTCATTCCAGCGTGGCTCATGCAGATGTTCCTGAATCAGACGCAAAATCTCACTTAGCTCATTATCAGCAATATAACGAGCAGCAAAATACTCCTCAAACGTCAGGTGCATAAAGCCATAAACCCCAGGCATACGTTCCACAAATAAACCTGTGGTTTCCCGCACCTTCCGCAGAAACTCCGCGACTGCTTGACGGATAGAGTCCGAGTCCGGTTCAGCATCATTTATTTCCGCCAGTTGGGTTGCTAGTTTCTCTTCCACTTCCGCCTGCGTCACCAAACCGGAAGGTTTTTCCGAATGCATCCAATACGCTAGGGGTGCTAAAAGTTGCACAACCTCGCTTTCCTTTAACATCACTCTCGGTGCATCAGGTAATTTCTTACCGAGTTGCCAATCTTCTGTTAATGTTTGCACCGCCAACTCGTACAGTTTCACCCGACGGTTAGGTAAACGTTCGCCATTGCGGTGAATCAGCGCCAAAATTGTCAACAGCAAAGGGTTGGCCGTCAACCGCTTCACACCCTCATTATCTTCTATCGCCCTCAAGATGTCCTGCGCCTGCTCATCTCCTCTTCTTTGCCATTGCTCCTCATCGGCGTCTGGCTGCTGCTCTTGTTCAATCACTCGACACCAGCGATGCAAAAACCGCTCAACCTGTTCGCCGTCCATGTCCTCAATGGTGAACTCTGCAAACCGACTACTAAGTTGCACATCGTGGTAGCCAGCAATCCGGCTGGTAATCACAAATTTGTTAGCGGGGAACTCTTCGACAAACTGATTGATGCGTTCTACAATACGTTTGCGGCTTTTTTGGTCAAAGACTTCATCTAACCCATCCAGCAGCATCAAGCACTGTCCTTGGCGCATCGCATTTAACAACAGCAGCGCCATTTCAGTTCTCACTTGTTCCTCTGCTTGAAAATCAGCTTCCCACTGGCGGTAGAACTGGCGCAGATATTCCAGCAAAGTCAACTCTGGTTGTTGTTTCAGTCGCTCTGCATAGTCGGCAATACGAAAGAAAATTGGTAACAGAGTTTTACCTAACTCTTTATTCTCTTCATCAACAATCACTGTTTCCTGATTATCTCTTCTTGCTGTTGCAAAATGCAGCGCTAAGTAGCGCAGAAGCGTAGTTTTTCCCGCACCAGGAGCACCCAAAATCACACTATAAGAATGCTCCCGTACTGCTTCGGATAAGTCCACCTTTTGTATAACAGTTTTAGAACTTGAATGAGCACTTGAAACAGATACAGATTTTCGACTCAATGGTTCATAGTCATAATAACCAGGTTCATCCCAATCATCGAGACTGGCATCCATCATCCTCAATTTGTATCTATCCCCAGTCATCGTCTCAAGTTCCCGTTGACTGCGCTCAAAAGTTTCCGTAATTTCTTGTCGCCGTTGCGCTTGCAGAGAAACATAAATTTGGTCAAGAAAAATATCAACTTGGCGATTGACTTGCATCACGCCGCTCATTTTAAGATAAGAATTCTCGGCAATCAGCCACTCTAAATAAGGATAAAGTAAAGGATTACGTGTCTCAAACTGCACAACCTTTTCACGCCAATCCCAAAAATCAGGCGCACGATGACGAAACTCATCTAAAAACTGAGCTTTATTTAACCAAAAAATGAGTACTAAGTTTCTACCAAATAGCTCTTCTCTGCCCAAATTCAAGCGCTGCATCTCTACCGCTAAGCGCGGTGTAGGTAGTAAGTCAAGCCCAAACGCCATCACTAATTTGCGCTCTTCTTGAGAATTTTGCTGTTGACTGTCATCTAAGCTATAAAGAAAATTATGAAACGAGTTCTGACTATAAAAAAAATTGTCAGACTGAAAATATTCTTCACTGGTTTCTAAACGCTCCTGCAGCTTTTTTACAACTGGATGCTGGGGACTACTCTCTGGTGCGATGGCGAAAATAATTGTCGTCCCACTGGAAAGTTCCAATACGCTAACTAATTTCTCTAATTCTGCTTTGTCACATTCGCTCAGAGAATAGTTGGAGTCGTGAGAAATCATATAGAAAACCAGTGTAAAATTGTTTTTTATTAATGAAAGGACACGTATTTTATATTGATTTATATAGGGGAGCATCCCAATTTTGCAAAAATATGTTTGTCATTCTGAGCGTAACAAAGTGGAGCGAAGAATCTCAAACCTCCTCGAATGATTAAAATGCTACCCTGCGGGAAGCCACTTTGTGTCTACATTTCGCTTCGCTTCATTCAGCATGACAATAAAATTACACATTTGGGATGCTCCCTTTATATAGTCTTATGAACAGCTTGCCAACGCTGCAAATCCTCAATTAAGATAGGATTAATATCAAACCAAGGTTCCTGTCTTGAATTGTAATAACCTAAGACTAATTTGTTTTGTAAAAGTTCATCACAAATAATAAATTCACCTTTGTTCGGTAAGCTATGCGTTTTAGTTGTTAGCTTACCAGTGCAATGTACAGAATCAAGATCCGGATAGTGGTAGTCACTCAAATTATATTCTCGACGAACTTCTTGCACTGCCTCTTGAGCAGTTTTTAAATCTACTAAAATCAATTTATTCCGCAACCCAATTTCACAAACAGTACGTGCTAATCTAACTAAATCTCGCATCACACCGCCGCTTTTTTCACAAATGAGTTCCTGTGCATCGGGATTAAATAAACCCTTGTAACTATCACCTAAAGTATTAAGACGTTTATTAATAACATTATTGAGAATCTTCCTACCACTGGAATTATGATGACTTGTTGGAACTAAATTATCATCACACTCAAAAACAGGAGGATTATGTAAATCCAAACATTTTTGAAAGCTTTCCATCGGCTGACGAAAGTTTGGAGAATATCGTAGAGCAATAGGAATCGAATAGATAATATGACAGTTTAATTCTGTCAGTAATGAACTAGAAAACATCTCCAAAGCTGTTGCTTGGTCATGTCTATCTAGTCCATCAACAATAATTAGTAATTTTTGTTTTCTTTCTTTTTCAGCTTTGTCGATGATGGCATTGACTCGGTCAATAATATTACTTAGTGAAGGACGAACGTTAAGAGTTTTTGTGGATTCTTTAGTTAAACCGCGTTTGAGAATGAGTCCTAATTTGTCTAGAAAATTTGGTAATCCTAAACCTTCATTGTAGCTATCTTTATCTTGATACACTACAGTTGTTAAACTTTCTTGCAAATCTATTAATAATTTATCTTTGGTAGATAGCCAATTAGATTTAATAGCTTGATGCGCAATTTCTGACCCAATTAATACTACAACTTCCGCATAGCCAATATTGTAACGGTCAAGAGCCGTTTGTGTATCTATCCAGATAACTGTATAACTATCATTTAACTTTTGTTGCAATCGCCGCAGTTCTGTAGTTTTCCCCCCACCACGATGTCCAGCCAGTAAAAATTTTGCTGGCTCATCTTCCATAGCCAATAAGCTAACAAGCTTATCCACTGGACTATTATCTCTCTGGACATAAAACTTTTTCAGTTCTTCAACTGTAGCCAGAGGTTCCTCTAGCTTGAATAATTGGTAAGCAGTTCTCCAAAAATTGGTATTGCTCATGCTGATAAGAAATTGACTACAAGACTATCTTTTAGGAGCATTCCAAATGTTCGCTCTTTATGCCAAATGTAGTGCGAGCAAGATGCTCGCACTACGTTCACACCCATTGGGATGCTCCCTATCTTTTTAAATAGAATCACTGTTTTTCAGTATAACTAATAGCAGCTTGGGCTGAGAACCAGAATATTTAGTATAAAATTTCCTTAAACCTTCTACCCTCAGCCCCTGCTCGATCGCTGCCTATGTTTGGTTATCGTCAATTCTGCTCACCTATTTTGAACACACCAACAGACTTTTGCAATTCCCGCGCTATCTCTAAAGTTTTCTGTAGAGAACCTGATACATTGTAAGAGAAATCCGAAGTGCGTTCTGAAACTTTGGCAATATCGCTCATCAAAATAGCCACAGTATTAGAAGTCTGAGCTTGAGATACTGTTGTACTTGAAATCAATTGCAGTAATTGGTCAATCTGGCGAGACACCTGTGAAATCTTTGCAAGGCTAAGTTTGGCATCTTTGACAAGATTTGCTCCCTCCAAGACTTCGCTTCTTCCAAACTCCATTGCTTTAACCACATCGTTAGTTTCCACTTGGATGTTCTCTAAGATTTGTTGAATTTCTAGTGTTGCTTGGGCAGACTGCGCAGCCAATTGACCAATTTCGTCTGCCACCACACTTAACCCCCGATTTTCATTACCTGCTCGTGATATTTCTAAACTAGCGTTGATGGATAACAAGTTGGTTTGCAAGGCGATTTGGTTAATCAACGACACAACTTTGGAAATTTCTTGGGAAGATTGACCAAGACGGTTTACCTTGTGAGCTGTTTGTGTGACTGTATGTTGTAAATTCAAGATACTTTTGACAGTGCGATCCATTGCTACCTCACCCTCTGTAGCTATGTCAGAAGCGATCTCAGCGACTTCTGCCGCTTGATGGGCGCGATCTGCCACTGCTTGAATTGAGAGGGACATTTGATTAATCTCTGCAACGGTGCGGGTAATCTCTTGAGCTTGTTCGAGGGCTTCATTTGCCAGTTGCTGGGTGGCATTTGAGTTTTCTCCAACGGAAACATTCACCTCTTCGGCAGCTTTTTTGACAGCAGTGACGATTTGTCGTAAGTTCTCGATGATAGAGTTAAAAAAATCAGCTATTGTACCAATCTCACCTGCTGTCACCTCAGCCCTGACAGTTAAATCACCATTAGAAGCCGCTTCGATACTATTGAGCATTTGTATCAATCTTTTCTCAAGTGCTTCTTTTTGTTGACGTTGATCCTGCGAAACAGCCTCAACTTGTTCTAGGAGAGTCGCTTGATCTAGAGCAAATCCAACTTGGATTGCTAACTGTGCGAATAAATTGATTTCCCACTCTTGCCAAGCACGAGCTTTTTTACACTCATGAGCAACCAGTAAGCCAATTAGCTGCTTTTCTAGAAAAATTGGTGCGACTAAACTTGCCTTGACTGCAAATTTTTCTAAAGTTTGTATGTGACAAACTGTAAATCCTGCTTGGTAGATGTTATCAATAGCACGCACGCGACCATTTTTGTAGTGTTGTATGTAATGCTCACTCAAACAGGGATCATTCATCTGTGTATCGATCATTTTTGACCAACCAGCAGCAACAGATTCTGATACGATATTTCCATTCCAATCATCGTTAAAGCGATATACAACTACTCGCTCAGTTGCAAGTAAGTTTCGGATTTCTTCAACTGTTGTCTGGAGGATATCTTGCTGTTTTAAAAATTGACGAATCCGCAGGGTGATTTGTGTAAAAATTTGTGTTCGCTTGGCTTCAGCTTCTTTGCGAGAGGAGTGTTCTGCTTGTTCGGTGACTAGAACCTTGAGTTTATCTGCCATCAAGTTGATTGCAGGACCTAAAGAAGCGAGTTCGTCTTCTTCTGCATCAATTTGGGGTTCTCCTGAACCTGGTTTTCTGAGCACATTAGTTGTATTCAGGATTGGACTTATGCACCATTGAACTAGGAAAACAGCGATCGCAACTACCAAAGCTCCTATCATTCCAATCCAAAGTAGCAGGCTTAGGAATGAGTCTTGTTGGTTGGCAGATGCAGTAACTTTATTTACAGCAAAGATCACCTCTGAACTTAAGTTTGGCAAAACTCTTGGTGTTTTCCAAACCACGTAGTTTGTGAACTGGTATGCACTATCGATTATGTAGCGATTTAAGACTGCTTGCTGTTGTTCAAGAGTATTATGCCGTACCAGAGGATTTACCAAAATCAGTAGATAAGCCGCTATTTGAATTTTTTGATCATCCTCAAGGATCGCTTGAGGTACCTCATTCGCTATAGCAGAGGTTTTGGTTTGTTGAACTTCGGTTATTTCCTGACTAATCGATTGATTCCCAAAGTTATGAGGCGTAGTCCTAACTGTTACTAATGGAAGTGTGCCAATCGTGATAGCTAAAGCTGTCACTTTTAAGACAACACTTTTTCTAAGAACTTTAACAATACGAGTACAGTCAAGCTTCCGTGAAGGCGCTAGATTTCGCTCGTCGTATCGACGATGATTCAACATTATTCTACCTATTTATTATGTAATTTTACTGAAAATATCTCTTTAATTAGTTCGTATCGTAACAATATGGGTGTAGATACGAGTGTGATCATAATCACTAAAAAATAGTGACAGACGTACTATTATGAACCACTGTAATTTGCTACTTCCTAAGTCAGTGCAGGCCCGGTTTCTTTCGTCGTTTACATTGTAGCTGCCTATCACATAACATGCTAGTACACGACTACTTCTTTGACGAAAATTTACTAATATATTTTGTAAAAGAATCCCAATATCTGCTGTAATCTTACTTTAGCAATCTATACCTTATCAGACGATATACTTAAGAAATTTCCATGAGAAGAAATAGGATTCCTGTTCAATTGGTTTGGGCAGTAGTCGTCATCTGTGTGCTGCCTAGCTTGCTGAATCTATTGGGAGTAGATTTTGGTTCGCCCTCACAGACTTTTGACGTCTCACTGTCAAATACCACTAAGGACAAAGTGATTGATGTTATGCACCACACTTTATCTGGTAGTTTTACGCACACTATCTTAGAGTGGAGTGCGTTTTGTACAGCAATCTTCACAGTAATTTTATCTTTGATACACTTCTATCTTAAGGCTGATGTCGTTACTCCCATCATTGGAGTAGCACTTTTTAGCTCTGGATGCATGGATGCATTTCACACTTTGGCAGCTGATAGATTAATTCAGGGTGTCGCAGATAACCAGAATCTTATCCCCTTCACTTGGGCAATCTGCCGACTTTTCAATGCTGTGATTATGCTTGGTGGAGCAAGCTTTTTTTTGATTGCTCAGCCAGTGAGATGGAAAAGGGGTATCAGTTTGGTGGTACTTTCGAGTCTAGTTTTTGGTGTCATTGCTTTTTGGGTTGTATCTATCTGCGCCCACAGCGCAACTCTACCTAAAACTATATTTCCTAACTCTATAGTGACTCGTCCGTGGGACATTGCTCCACTGTTACTGTTTATCTTTGCAGGTTTTGTTGTTTTCCCTCGCTTTTACAACAAATATCCAAGTTTGTTCTCTCATGCGCTGATTATCAGCGTTATTCCCGAGGTAGCCACTCAACTCCATATGGCTTTTGGTTCAAAAGAACTGTTTGACAACCATTTCAACATCGCCCATTTTCTCAAGATTATTGCTTACCTAGTGCCGTTTCTCGGATTGATTTTGGACTATATACGAACTTATCGAGAAGAGGCAGATACAGCTAAGGAGTTAAAACAAGCTATGGGGGTGTTTAGTTCTATTTTGAGTGAGTCGCGGTAAACAGGTTCAGTACAAAGACTCTGAACAACTACAATCAAAAATCTAAAGATTAGATGTTTACGAAGTTGCCAGAGCCTTCATTTATACTTAAGCAGCACAACAAAGAGGGGCAGGTTTGAAACCCGCCCCCATGTCTTCCGATATTCTCCGCCCAACAGATGCTGCTACGGGCTTTAAGCTATGAACCAAATTCACCATATCTTCTAAAGACAGTGCTTGACGTGCATCCGAAACAGATTTTTCTGGCTCTGGATGACACTCAATAATTAACCCATCTGCCCCACAAGCTATAGCCGCTTTGGCAAGAGGTGCCACGAGTTCACGTTTACCAACAGCATGAGATGGATCTACAATCACAGGTAAGTGAGTTATCTGCTTGAGAGCTGCCACTGCTCCTAAATCTAGTACGTTGCGGGTGTAATTGTCGAAGCTGCGGATACCTCGTTCGCACAGTACCACATCAGGATTTCCGTGACTTAAGATGTATTCAGCTGCCATAACAAATTCTTCAATTGTCGCTGCTAAGCCGCGTTTGAGGAGTATCGGCTTACCTGCTTGTCCTAATGCTTTGAGTAAGTCAAAGTTTTGCATGTTGCGGCTACCCACTTGAAGCATATCAACATGGGCGGCGATCGCTTCTATTTGAGAAATTGCCATCACCTCAGTCACGACTGGGATATTGTAGTGCAGTTGCACTTTTGCCAAAATTTCCAGTCCATCTTCTGCCATTCCCTGAAAAGCGTAGGGAGAGGTGCGGGGTTTGTAAACACCACCACGTAAAGCCTGTACAGGTGCGGCGGATAGCTTTTGAGCTACCGTTTCCATTTGTTCGACGCTTTCAACAGTGCAAGGTCCACCGATAATCACCAATTCTGTACCACCAAAGGCGACTTTTTCTGAAAGGTTGACGACTGTTTGATGGTCAGGATGAGATTTGGCAGCTAGTTTAGCACTATTCATGGTTGAATTCTCCTAAAAAACAAGAAATCAGAGGTTGACATTAAAAAAGCCCAGAACCTTTGCTGTTCCGGGCTTGAAAGATTCATCGACATGATGCTATCTACCCAGAACTTATTGGGGACCAAAAATAAAAGCCATAAAACCAGGTTTTGAGATAGATCATCACGATGAAATAGAACTCCTTAAAAAAACAAAAACCGCAGAGTGCGCTCTGCGGTTCACCGGGCGGTTTCCATTAGGAAACTGAATTCACCCCCGGTGAACCACCCTAAACCAAAAATAAAAATAGGAATGACTGCGATACATTTGTTAGGCGCTTTGTTGGATAACTTAATTTTCACTCATACTTTATGACGCTAGCATAGACAACGAGTTCCGTCAAGAAAGCCATAACGCATGAAAAAGCGTTAAACTTAGTACAATTGATGCGAATTAAAGCATATTGCTAGTCAACGTAAAATGTCATTACGGAGCGCGCAGCGGGCAAGGGAGGGTATACGGTATGCAATATAGACGCGTTGCATTCTTCGTGTCCTCTTGGGATAAGCGCAGCTTCCCGTAGACCCCGTAGGAGGCTTACCGTAGGGTAGTGTAGCGAAGTAATCACAAAGATTCTATTTTACGTTTTTTTCTGTTGACTACTTATCATCTTCTTTACAGAATTTTAAAAATATATTTTTTTCATTGTTCATAGAGAAATAATAAATGTATGAATCCTGAACGAAGAATTGGATTATTTTCACCTCATTATTAACTCAATTAATACTTAAAAACATCCGATTATTAAACTGTAAAAATTTTTCTCTGTATACAACTAGGAACTAGACCAATTGCTAGCAAGTTGTTTTATTCCGGATTAAACTTTGAATGCATGAATGCGTGAATTGCTTATGATGCCCAGTACCAAAATTTTAACTACATCTTTTCATGATCAAGGAGTTTATCCCTGCCCAGTCTGTCGTGTGGGTAAGATTAGTCATATGCCACTTATGGAGGCTATGTCTTGTGACTTCTGCCAACAAATTTTTACTGCAAATGTAGAACAGCAACAAATTAAAATGCCATCCAGACAACCACCTCTGATTTGGTATTGGAATGGTTTTCATTGGACAGAAGCCCAAATAGAAGGTGTAGAACTTGGATGGGGCTACATGATAGCAGCAGTTGCTTTTGTACTCCTGCCAACTATTTTAATTGGGATAGTCGCTTATAATTTTCCACCATCACCAGAAACTCCCCTATCTTGGCTACCATATGTCTGGACAGCATTAACTTTTTTGTTACATTTAGCAATTATTATTTGGCTTTTGATTGAAGTTTATCAAATTCCAGTTGGGGCGTATTGGCGAGCTATACAACAGCGTTTCCTTGGTCGGTGATGATGAGATATATTTACTGTGCGGACGGGTTTCGCACCGCTCAAGACTTGCTCAGTAAGTTGCCTCACCCCGGTGAAAGCGGCTCCCTATGCCTACGGCACGGCTGCGCCGAACGGGTATGTCCTCTGGACACGCTACGCGCTCCACCAGTCGCGCCCTAGAGCACCGAAACCCTAGCCGAGCATTGCCTCACTGCAACGCACTGGCTCCCCGATGCCTTGAGGAGAGTGCGCTTTCTTCGCGGGTGGGGTATCTGTTGCAAACATTTTTTTATTGCTATTAACGAAGTTTTATTTTCTGGTATAGAAGCTATATAAGAATGGGAAAAATTATAGCAAGAGGCCTAAAAGTTACGACATAACAAAAAAAGTAAAAAAATATTAAGTAATATATTATTTATCATCAAATCAAGAAGCAATTCAAATTTAAATTACGCAAAGCATAAGGTTTGATACTTGTTTGTAGAATGCTTACTATATTCCCTCATTCCCTCGAAAGACTGTCTTTGTTAGTATGCAGGTATACTGTAGTAAAATAGAAAGTCACAACTACTCAAATGTTGTCTCCAGCTAAGCAAATATACTAAAACATATCGGCTTTAGCCAAAATCACCAAACAGCAAAAAAGTTTGACAAAAGATTCAGCCGCTAAACGGTTGCATCACTCATAATTAAGATAATTTCCAGCGAAACGTCTTATGAGCGAGTTCGAGCAGTATTATAGAGTTTTGGAATTAGAGCCTGGGGCAACATTTGAGGAAGTGACCCAAGCTTATAAAGATTTGGCTTTTGTATGGCATCCTGATCGCCTGCCAAAAGACAATACCCGTTTACAAGAGAAAGCGCAAAAAAAGCTACAAGAAATTAATGAGGCTCGTGAACAATTGCGCTTATCAAGCTTGAAGTATCAAACGTTACAATATTCTGCCTCACACTATTCAGCACCATCTGCACAGAAAAATCCAACCGAGAAAACCTATCAACATTCAGCAGCGTCTGCACAGAAAAATCCAACCGAGAAAACCTATCAACATTCAGCAGCGTCTGCAC
>NZ_JCACKO010000018.1:62397-68738 GCF_059505445.1 Brasilonema angustatum
AGAGAAAGCCAACCGAGAAAACCTATCAACCACCACACCCAAACCCAGACTTAAGTGGAAAAGACTATAGTCGGGCAAACTTACAAAACAAAGATTTATCTGGCAGAAACATGAGTTATGCGAACTTGAGTGGTGCGAATCTCAGTGATACTTTCATGCACAAAGTGAATCTTAGAGGTGCAAATTTGTCTGAGGCAAATTTATTTAGAGCTAACCTACTTTTAGCTGATCTGAGGGAAGCCAATTTCCGGGGTGCTAATTTAGTTGGAGCAGATTTGAGTGGAGCAGATTTGCGGGGAGCGAACTTCATGGGAGCGCGGATGAAATCTGGTGACAGACTTCTTGTTAAACTGGTTGGAGCTAACTTAGCTGGGGCAATTATGCCTGATGGCAAAATTTATGAATAAGTTAAGACAATGAACGTTGCGATTATTGGTTGCGGATATGTCGGTTGTGCAATTGCTCGATATTGGCAACAAACAATGACTTTTGTAGTCACTGCTACTACAACCACTCCTGAACGTGTCCCGGCGCTGCAAGCAGTAGCCCAACGAGTCGAAGTCGTCAAAGGAAATGACCCAGAAGGTCTAAAATCAGTCTTGAAAAATCAAGATGTTGTGCTTTTGAGTGTCGGTGCAAAGAGTGCCGATGTTTACGAAGATACCTATTTACATACTGCTCAGACTTTAGTCTCTGTTCTCAAACAGATTCCTAGTATACAGCAACTGATATACACAGGCAGCTATGCTGTTTATGGTGACAGACAGGGAGCATGGGTGGATGAAGAATCACCACCAACACCTGTCAATCAAAATGGACAAATTATTAGCGATACCGAGCAACTTTTACTATCAGCATCCAGTGCAAACCTCCGTGTTTGTATTTTGCGATTGGGAGGAATTTACGGTCCAGGTCGAGAACTGGTAAAAATCTTTGGTCGATATGCTGACACAACCCGACCTGGCAATGGCAAGGATACAACAAATTGGATTCACCTGGATGACATTATTGCTGCTATAGAGTTCGCTCGTAACGCTCAACTGCAAGGCATTTATAACTTAGTTGATGATGCCCATCTCACAACTGGAGAATTACTTGAAGGTGTGTTTGAAACGCACAATCTACCCAAAGTCACATGGGATTCCTCCCAAGAGAGTAAGCGCCCATATAACGCCAAGGTGTCTAATCAAAAGATAAAAGATGCGGGATATAAATTAATTCATCCCCAGATAATTTTTTAGCTGTTCTTAGGTGCAGTCCCATGATTTATCAAGAGAAAACAGTATCTGCTACCCAGTTCTACAATTGGAAAAATTATCGCTGCGCCTATGAGGTTGATAACCCAAGTCAATCAACTCCTGAGGGTATTCCCCTATTATTAATACACCCGATTGGCGTTGGATTATCCCGGCAGTTTTGGCAGCGTTTTTCTAGCGAATGGTATAAACAAGGTCGTCGCAATCCCATTTACAACCCCGATTTATTGGGATGCGGTGAAAGCGATATGCCCCATGTGGCTTACACTCCAAGTGATTGGGCAGAACAATTGCAACACTTTTTAAACACGGTGGTGCAAAAACCTGTCATTTTGGTCGTACAGGGTGCTTTATTTCCAGTTGCAATAGAATTAGTTCAAAAAGAAGCAAACTTAATTGCTGGACTTGCATTGTCTGGCCCTCCAGCTTGGGCAGTTATTACGAAAAAAACACCTCAATGGCAAGATAAACTTATCTGGAATCTATTAGATTCGCCTTTTGGTAATCCTTTTTATCGTTATGCCCGAAGAGAAAAGTTTTTGCGTAATTTCTCAACACGTCAACTGTTTGACTCAGCAGATGCAGTTGATGCTGAATGGATAAACACCTTGCAAAAAGGTGCAGCAAATAGTGATAGTCGTCATGCAGTTTTCTCTTTTTTAGCTGGCTTTTGGCGCAAAGATTACAGTCAAGCTATTGCTTCTATCAAGCAACCAACACTGGTAGTTGTAGGCGAAACAGCATCTAGTATTAGCCAAGAAGGTAAACAAGAAAAACCAGATGAACGCTTAGCTGATTACCTAGCTTGTTTGCCAAATGGTCGTGGAATCAAAATTCCTGGTCGGAATGTTTTACCATATGAGTCAACGGCTGAATTTGTTGAGGCGATAAGCCGGAGGCTTGACGCTACGCGTATCGCACCATTTGTCAATGATGTTTCATAAATGTCCCCACCCTGCTTTCCTTCATGCAGGTGGGTGTTTGAAGTAAAAATGTGCAGGAATCGTGAGTCATCATTGATAGAAATTGAGGATTACTTAGAAAAGTTTGGTTCTGCAATTTCCGGCCAGTTTTCAAAATTGCGCCTCACCCAATCCATCCCTACTTCGTTGTTTAGCTTAATTTTTTGGGGCGTATTTGGGTAAATTTTTCCCAAAATATCAACATCTTGCTCAACTATAACTTTGGCAAAGTTGAGAAACATCTGCCCAAAAACCTTAAACGCAGGGTTTTTTGGTAGCCCATACATTAGTACATAGGTTCGTGTCCGAATTTTAGACTCTGGGACAAACATGTGGATTTGGGCAACTTTACCCAGTCCGTTTTCTGCATGAGCTATGATTAAAGATGGAAAGTGATTTTCTAAATGAGGCTTCAAAACTTTTGGTAGCAACAACACACTTGGATTTTTCAGTTTTTCAGCCAAGCTAGTTGGTGCTGTTGGCATTTCAAAAAACGCATGGGAGTGATGCCCACTGTCAATAAACGACTCAAAATGCACTTCCTCAATCTTAAACAAAGGTCGATGAGTTCCGTTTTGGTGATTGTAATCGTGCATATTTAGCAGCATACTGAGCAAATCAGTCTCCACACTCGTATCAGCTGTATGACCGATAAACTCATATTTAGAAGCAATTTCATTCAGGATATTGGGAATCGGTATTTTGGGTTCAAAGCCGCCATACGACCAAATAAAATCACCCTGAATAATCAGTTCTAAGGGCTTGAGTTGCGGCAGAGTTTTCTTGTTGGAACCGGGCAAAATTGTGCAACCTTCACCATCAAACTCAAGTGCATGAAAAGGACAAACGACTGCACTCGATTTATCTTCACGTTCTTGGCACCAGCCTTCAGATAACATAGCACCCATGTGTGGACAAGCGTTGGGTAAGGCATTCACTTTGCCTGTTCTATCTTGCCAAAGTACATAATCACTGCCGTAAAGAGATACTTTTTTTGGCTTGTTGACTTCCAACATAGACTTATGTGCTAATAGCCAGGGTGCACCAGCAAGCATAGACATGGTGTTAAACTCCTAAATAGTTTATGAACTAAATCTTCTGTTTCTTACCTTCGTGCCCTATGCGCTAAGGCGCACGCTACGCGAATGTGTCTTTGCGGTTTATTCAAAAAAAGCAGTGTTCAGAACCTAAGTCATATTGCTTTATGGCGCAAGCAGATTTGACTTGCGGTGGATGTACAACGTATATCTGACCTATGTTGAAATACCTTTATCAGGCAACTCAACTAGGCTCAGGTAGAATCGTCCCATAAAATGTGACTAATTATTCGCTTTTATTTTAATTTATGAGTAAAAATTCATATTTGTCAAGAGGAATATTGGAAAGGATGTAAAGGTGTAGAGAAGATAACTATGAATTCGCCAAAAAAGAAAAACGCATCTATGCGCCGTCAACCCAAGCAAAAGCGCAGTCAGCAACGTGTTGATCGCATTTTAGACGCAGCAGCGGAGGTTTTTAATCAAGTGGGTTACGAAGCGGCGACAACTCATGCGATCGCCCAGAGTGCTGACACAGCCATAGGTTCGCTTTACCAGTTTTTTCCAGATAAATTGGCGATTTTCCATGCTTTGGAATTGCGTCATGTGGAGCGAGTACACGCCGTATGGGCAAAGCTGGATCAGCCAGAAATCATTCAACTTCCGTTTGAGACATTTATCCGCACTTTAAGAACAACATTCCAGCAACTTTTTGAGCAACCCACGTCTCGCATGGTTTTTGTGCAATACTTCACTTCCACAGCTATCTTCCAAAGCATTGATGATAGCTTTACTGAGGAAGCGATTAACTTTACAGCAAAACTACTGCAAGAGCGTAATCCCGCCTTGAGTACTCAACAGTGCCATTTACTAGGTGAAGTCTGCACCCATGCCTTCAATACTTTGCTACTCCATGCACTCCGCAGCAATGAAACTCACCGTCAGCAGATTTTTGAGCAAATCGAAGCGTTACTGATAGCATACTTACGCCCTCATATGGGGGATGAGGCTTTGCACAATAAAGTAATGATAGTAATGAAATGTCCCCACTGTGATGGAGAGAGCATCTCTAAAAATGGGCATCGTCATGGCAAGCAGCGTTACATCTGCAAAGACTGCGGTAAGCAATTCCCTGAAGCTTATTCATTGCAAGGATATGGAGATGAAGTCAAGCAGCAATGTTTGGAACTGTATTGCAATGGTGTTGGTTTTCGGGAAATTGAAAGAAGAACCGGAGTCTCGCATAATACGGTGATTCATTGGGTGAAGCAGACTGGTACCAGTTCCTAGCAACTTAATAACCCAGTTGCTTCAACCCACCAAGTTATAGGTGCATGATTTCTGATCCGTTTAACTTTGAGTTGTACTTAGGAATTCAACTCGGCTGGCTGTTCCTGTGAGGCACAGAGTCTGATAAGTTTGTAGCTGCCCTTCAAGGATGGGAGGAGCGCCGCGCTGGGGAGTGCGCTGGGTGGTCAGAATCGCCTCAGTCTGAATGGGGTTCTCTCGACTAGATGGCAGGTTGATGGTTGGTACTAGCAAGGTCAGCCTGACTTCCTTCCCTGTATCAGCGTCAGGTTCGATGAGTACTGTAACCAGCTTACCAATAGCGGTCTCTAGCGTGCTGATTTCGTCGCCCCTGAATTGGCGGCTGAGGTTGTCAGTGTTATAAGTGAACTGTGCCTCACCGATGAAACTAGTAGTCGAATAGGTGATTTGTGTGTCTTTGGCGTGGAGTTCAAAGTTATTCGGCTCAATGATTTGTTCGGTCATGGTTGTGTCCTCATTTTGGTAGTGTTAGTGATTTATTTAATAGATGCGCGATACGCCTTTGGCGTCTGCCCTTTGGGCAATCACCCTATTGATAACCTGCTGTATTCTTGATAGCTGTAATTAAAATCAACTTATGCACTTGCCCTACGCCCAAAATCACGGGAGAGTGCGTTAGTTGGATAGTCAACCAAGGCAATGCCACTAAGTAAAATTGATCGCCTAGGAGCGAAACACTTTCACCGAGGAACAGGAGTAGGAAGTCGCGTACCAACAGCGGCTGCCAAATCTGCAGTCGGTTTTTGCTTGGAACTGTTGATTTTCCCAAAAACACCATCTTTAACTAATTTTGGTTCGCGGATAGTATTACCTTGGCGAATATCAAAATTGGGGATATCATGCAGCAACATATTAATTTGTGCAAACACCCAAATATGCGAACTAACTTCTTGACCATAAAACGATACTTGATGCACGTCACCTCTTCGCTGCTGAATTTGCCGCGCACACTCGACTAGAAAACCACCTGAACCACAGGTTGGGTCACAAATACTCATCCCTGTGTGTGGATTAAGCAAGCTAACCAATAAATTTGCTATTACTTGTAGATATAAAATTCCTATGGTGACAAATATAGAAAATTCTAATAATCAAGAGTTAGTCGGTTTTATCTGGAGCATTGCCGACAAACTCCGAGGCCCTTACCGTCCACCCCAGTACCGCCGGGTGATGTTGCCTCTGATTGTATTGCGTCGTTTAGATGCTGTTTTAGAACCGACTAAGAAAGCTGTACTTGAGGCGAAGGCGAAATATGAGGCGATGGGCTTAGAGGGGGATGCTTTTGAGAAAGCGATCTCTAAAGTTGCAATTGGAGGCGATCGGCAACAGCCGTTGTATAACCTTAGTGAATTTACGTTTCAGAAATTATTAGAAGATTCTGAGGGGCTGGCGGATAATCTCAGAGATTATATCAATAAGTTTTCGCCTCTGGCACGGGATATTTTTGAGAAATTTGAGTTTGATAATGAAATCCAGAAGTTAGATGAAGCTAACCGTCTTTTTGAGGTGATGAAGGCGATTAATAGTCCTGAAGTTGATTTATCTCCAGCGAAACTCTCTAATCTGCGAATGGGCTATCTGTTTGAGGAACTGGTGAGAAAGTTTAACGAGCAGGCGAACGAAGAGGCGGGAGATCACTTTACACCCCGTGAAGTCATTCGACTCATGGTGAATCTGGTTTTCTGTGACGAGCAGGATATCTTTAACAATACCTTTGCCAATTTACGAGGCTGGAACGGTACTAGAAGCATTGTGAA
>NZ_JCACKO010000019.1:0-67674 GCF_059505445.1 Brasilonema angustatum
TTCTATCCATGATTCTTTTATTCAGAATACCCGGAAAGTGACAGAAGAGGGATATTTTTGGTTTCCGATCTTGCTTCTTCAATTACTGGTGCAGAGATTCTTGTTGATGGTGGACAGACTCCTGGAATATGATTTGCAGTCGAATCTAGCTATATTTAGCAACGAGGGAGATATGAACGATCCATTTCATCAGAAAGAAGGTTGGAACCAATGTCTCAAAATGGTGAAGATACTCAGTTGGCTGCACAGTCAATTCCTTATGCTGAATTAGATCCACAACAACAAAAACAACGACTCCAAGAACTAGCGCTTGTTTTTTTTAAATTGGGCGCGATCGCCTTTGGAGGTCCAGCAGCCCACATCGCAATGATGGATTCAGAAGTGGTGACTCGTCGCCAATGGTTGAGCCGCGAGAAGCTTTTAGATTTGCTAGGTATAACCAACCTGATACCTGGTCCGAATTCTACCGAGTTGGCAATTCATATTGGGTATGAAAGAGCTGGATGGCTTGGACTGCTTATTGCTGGTTCATGCTTCATTTTACCTGCTATGATCATTATTTGGATTTTGGCAGCCATTTATGCTCGCTACCAAACCATTCCTCAAGTTGAATGGTTACTCTATGGTATTAAACCCGTAATTATTGCCATCGTCGTACAAGCAGTGTGGCTGTTGGGTAAAAAAGCTATCAAGGATATTTCAACAACTCTTGCTGCAATAGCCGTAATTGTTGCCTTTTTTCTCAAGATGGATGAACTGCTGTTGCTACTGCTGGCTGGGCTAGGGGTAATGTTTTTAAAAAATCTGTGGCAGAAGAACAATAGAACATCAGCAGCTTGGCTACTACCTATTTCTTTAGTTATGGGACAGACAGGAGGTGCAGCAGTCGCTACTTCTGTAAGTTCGCTCCAGGTGTTTTTGTTCTTCTTGAAAATCGGCTCGGTGTTGTACGGTAGTGGCTATGTACTGTTAGCTTTCTTACAAAGAGAACTCGTAGAACAGAATCATTGGCTGACTTCTCAACAGCTTTTAGATGCGATCGCTATTGGTCAGTTTACACCAGGTCCAGTATTTACCACAGCGACTTTTCTTGGCTACTTATTGGCAGGTCATGCAGGAGCGATCGCCGCAACGATTGGTATCTTTTTGCCTGCCTTTGTTTTGGTATGGATTATTAACCCTTGGGTTCCTAAGCTACGTCAATCTTCTTGGGTGAGTAGTTTTTTAGATGGAGTAAATGCAGCTTCTTTGGGACTGATGGCAGTAGTTACCTATACCTTGGGACGCGCTACAATTATAGATTGGTTGACTGTGGTATTGACACTCCTGAGTTTAATTGCTGTTTTTCGCTTCAAAATCAACTCAGCTTGGTTAGTTTTTGGGGGTGGATTCGTGGGATTTGTGGCACGATTTTTGAACGGTGCGATACTTCAGTAAAGACTCTCCCACCTTGACAAAGTGGGATATCTAATGAACTCACCTTAACCAGAAAAATTTTGATTATTTATTTTAATTAATAAGATGATTAGTGGAATTTTTGAGAACTGCATCGGGTCGAATGATATTGAGATTAGCCTAAAATATTGGGCTGAGTTTGGCTACCAAGAGGTCAAAAAGGGACAATTGGAAGCAGCGCAGGCAAAGTTGCTTTACGGTCATGCATCGAATTTGACATCGCTGAGATTGCAAAATGGTAACTCGTCGGAACACGGACTGGTACGGCTTATGTGGTGGTCAGAACCGCGTAACGAAGGTTTAGATAACACCTTACCCGTGGTGGTGGGTAGCCGTTGGTTCGCTTCTTTGACAAAAGATATTTACCAAGTAGCCGATGCTTTTACTGATGATAAATCTCACGGAGGAAACTGGATATATACTGAACCAATCCGCGCTATCGAAGGCATCGGCAATCAAGGAAAAAGCTTGTATAACCGCTTTGTCGGAGTGCGGGAAATGTTTGTCATTGGTTCCCAGACGCGACAGGCGTTTTTCCAACGATACAACTATAATCGCCCTGGTTACGGCACGATTGATCCGAGTTCCCCACTCTTGGTAAGCGAGGGAACTCACTCCAGTATAGTTACTGATGACCACACCTTAAGTTCTTTCTACACCGAAGTTTTTGGACTTGTGCCAATGGAGTGGAATGGTAAGCAATCTGGTTATCAAAATCCTTCCACTCGTCAGACTTTGATGCTAGAAAAGGGACAAGAATTTTATCTTTCTGTTTTTTCTTCACCCAAAGCGATCGCCGGAGTTTTACAAGTCTACAGCCCGCTTTACCATACCCCGAATAAATCTGAATACGCGCAACCAGGTTCGCTGGGTTTGAGTTTATTTACTTATCGAGTTGAGGACATTTCTCAATTCCACGAGCGCGTTAGTGCCAGCAACGCTACGTCAGTGACTCCCATCGTGCCGAATGAGTTTGGGGAGCCTTCATTTGGTTTAGTGTCACCGGATAAGATACGCTGGGCGATCGTGGGTTATTAACTCTTGTTAATCCTAACTCGATGCCATGCGTTGTTCATGTAACCCTTGAAATTCCAAACTTGTTCAAGGTTTTGCTGTTGGGTGTTCCCTTGCGAGTCCCAAGCTCGGACAATTAATTCGGTTATATCTGATTGTAGTTGCAATTGGTGTTGCCAAAATTGCCACGTCCGGTGGTTGTGGTTTCTCTAGCAATTGTACTTGTACCCAGGTTGTACCCAAATCCAGTGATAATTCAACTCTTTCAATTTGGCGATTGCCTACGGCAGAGCTACGCTTAACGCCGCCTGCGATTGCATAACCCTCTACTAAGATTAAATTGGTTGATAGGATCGCTTTGTCTGCGGGCTGACAAATGACCGCATTGGTGCTGTGTTAAATAGCTTTTGCTCTAGGATAATAAGGTCTGGCTGCTTTGTCATTGTTTAAAAGTTATAAGCGATTTTATGAGGGATTTTGCCAGACAAACAGACTCATAATTCACCAATTGAAGCTACAAACTCTGCTCTTTAGTTTGATTCGAAAACTTCCTCCCACTTCCATAGATAAAATAGTTTTCTGTCTCTTTTACATTAGCTTTAAAACCGACTTTTGTCAGCTTGTTTTGCAGTTCATCTAGCTGATAAAAAATTTTTACAATTTGATATTCTTGACCATTATTTAACATCCGACTTATATATATACTGCCGGTATCATCAAGAATATGGTTGTTAGCCGTGGATGTAAGTTCAAAGCGCGAGTCAACAATAAAAACTTGTCCACCAACACGAACAGATTTATAGACTTTTGTTAAAAATGATTCTAGTAATTCTGGCGGTACATGAGATAACCAAAAGGAGAAAAATACTAAATCATATTCAGCATTGGGTTCCCAGGTAAATAAATCAATTTGGTGATATTTCACCTTGGGTGAATTTAACTTGCTGCGATTAATTTCAATCACTTCTTGAGAAGCATCTATTGCAGTAATTTTCTTAGCAATCTTTAAAAGCTCTTGTGTCCAGATTCCCGTTCCACTGGCTAACTCTAAGATTTCCTCGGTTTGTCCAACTTGCTGTAAAGCCTGTCTAACAACATCTACTTCGTTGAACCAGCGCCCATTTACTTCCTCACCGCGATCATAACGACCAAGGCGATAGAACCATTCATCATATTCGTTGGCTCTGGCGCGATAGTAGGCAATTTGTTCTTGAATAATTTTATCTGTCATTGTCCCTTTTGATCTGGTCTAGTCAAAATTTTTATACATCTTAGCCAAAAAATACTGTAATCTTATATAAAATTAGTAGTATTATCTTAATAATTCCATAGCTTGCTTTCACAAAGCAACAGTTAACTGCATTTCTAGGCGATATCCTTAAGGAGAACCGCTAAGGGCGCGCAAGAGCGATGCTCATGCACTGCGCCTGAAGGCGATCGCCTAATTGTGTTCGTCAATGTTATTATCTTGCTGCCAAATCTTTTGCCGAAGTTCATCCTGATACCTTAAAAAAAGTTTTGGAAGAGGTAAATAAAGTCAGTGAATGGGCAAAGAGTAATCCAGCTGAAGTTGCTAAATTTCTCTCGCCTGTATTAGGTATTAATGCTGATATTTTAGAGATAGCAGAAAAGCGGCGTGATTATGGTGTACTTCCCATCGCCGATGAAGTCATTGCTAAACAGCAAGAGGTTGCTGATGCCTTCTACAAAATAAAATTGATACCGAAACAAATTAATGTCAAAGAAATAGTTTGGCAAGGTAATCGGAGAAATTAGCAAGATAGATGATGGAATTTATTTTTGCATTTACTCTTAGACAAGCATTTCTAGAATAAGCCACTTTTAAAACTTTAAGCTGTTTGAGTGCATCAGCTTTAGCTCAAGCTGATGTACGCATAGCAATTGGTACTGGTATAGATATGGCGATTGCCTACGGCAGAACTATGCTTAACGTCGCCAGTGACGACATCACACTCATTTGGTGGGGATTTGCAAACCAATGGTATAAATATCTATTCTATGCAGCAATAAAAAACTTTTGTTAGTATCGAGCTTTTGAGATTGGAAAAAAGCATTCGTACTCCTAAAAAAAACTGTTTGGGCAAGGATTTTATGCCTCTGGTAACAGCTTGCGTCTCATTACCCCAAAAAATCTCATAGACAAACGGTGCAAGCTGTTTCTATTATATGTAATGTTATTGATCAACTGAACCTAACCGCTACTGCTAACCTAGTAAAAAAACCTTATTGAATATCCTGATTTCATATTTTTATTTTATGAAAAGTAATATTTTTTGTAATATTTATGACTAAATATCATATCGTACTGCATCGACCTATTGACCTTGAGAAAATTGCTACCGAAGCCGAGAACAATAAATGCCCTAGGCATGTAATGTGGAGCTTAAAGCAAAGACTCAATGCCAGCATTTATACACCAGAAGGATATCAAGATTCTTTTGCGGACAAACTTCTTTCCAAAATAGCAGGTTCGCCAGAGCATTGGGCAATGGCACGTGCTTTATCATCTCGACTTGAATCGGATGACATAGTATTCTGCAATAGTGAGGTTGGAGGTATTCAAATAGCAACACTTTGTGGCGCGAAGCGCAGCCGCCCCAAAATTGCAGTGTTTTTTCACAATATTGATCGACCTCGTGGACGCTTAGCACTAAAGTTATTTAACTTGGCCAGCAAGATCGATTTGTTTTTAGCCTGTAGCAAGCACCAAGTTACTTTTTTACGCGATTACCTAAATCTACCTGCATCTCGTGTTCATTTTGTTTGGGAGCAAACCGATCTCAAATTCTTTGCACCTAAGTCTGCTTCACCTCAGAAGTCGCGTCCAATGATCGCTAGTGTTGGTTTAGAACAACGTGATTACAAAACTCTGGCAGCAGCAACAGCAAATCTAGATGTTGATGTGAAAATCAGCGGTTTCTCCAACGATGCACTTTTACTAAAACGAGCTTTTCCTGAAGAATTACCACGAAATATGTCACGCCGATTTTACGAATGGCCGGACTTAGTGCAGCTATATCGGGATGCAGATATTATTGTGGTTAGCATCTTTGAAAATGGTTATGCTGCAGGAATACAGGCATTGATGGAGGCAATGGCGTGTAGGCGTCCTGTGATAGTTACTCGCACTCAGGGACTCGATCAATATATAGCAGAAACTGATGCGGTAATAATGGTTAAGCCAGAAAATGTTGAAGATTTAAAACAAGCGATCACTTATTTGTTGAATAACCCTCAAGAAGCTGATGCTCTAGCTGAACGTGGTTATCGTTTAGCTCTAAGTCGCCATGATAGTGACCAATACGTAAATTACATCACAAAAGAGCTTAAACAGCTTGAAGGTTGAGATTAATTTTTGAGTGGAACTTGAAGTTTTCGTGTATATTTTTTGAAACGCAGAGTTTTTCAGGATAAAATCTTGGGTGTTGCAGAATAGAAATATGAATTAGGGAGATTGCGCAAAGCAAGAGACGCGACTAGCGCGTATCCCTATGCAGTGTCAAGAGTGTGCATCATCTCATATCGCTTCTTTGACGATAACTGGGAAGTGAAAAACTTTTCTTAGTATTGAGCATTTGAGATTGGGAAAAAACATTCTTGCCCAGAAAAAACTGTCTGGGCAAGAATTTTAGTAGACTTTGCTCTTAGTAACAGCTTCCCTTTCATTACCCCAAAAAATCTCATAGACAAACTGTGCAAGTTGTTTATATGATACGTAATGTTACTGGTTAACTGAATCTAACTGCTACAGATGACTGAGTGGAAAAGCCTTGTTGAATATTCATCCTGGCTTAATCTTTTTCTTTCATGAAACTTAATATTGAGTGTAATATTTATGACAAAATATCACATCGTATTGCATCACTCTATTGACCTTGAGAAGATTACTACCGAAGCCGAGAACAATAAACGTCCTAGGCATGTAATGTGGGCCTTAAAGCAAAGACTCAATGCCAGCGTTCATACACCAGAAGGATATCAAGGTTCTTTTGTGGACAAACTTCTTTCCAAAATAGCAGGTTCGCCAGAGTATTGGGCGATGGCACGTGCTTTATCATCTCGACTTAAATCGGATGACATAGTATTCTGCAATAGTGAGGCTGGAGGTATTCAAATAGCAACACTTTGTGGGTTTAAGCGCAACCGCCCCAAAATTGTAGTATTTTTTCACAATATTGATCGACCTCGTGGACGCTTAGCACTAAAGTTATTTAACTTGGCCAGCAAGATCGATTTGTTTTTAGCCTGTAGCAAGCACCAAGTTACTTTTTTACGCGATTACCTAAATCTACCTGCATCTCGTGTTCATTTTGTTTGGGAGCAAACCGATCTCAAATTCTTTGCACCTAAGTCTGCTTCACCTCAGAAGTCGCGTCCAATGATCGCTAGTGTTGGTTTAGAACAACGTGATTACAAAACTCTGGCAGCAGCAACAGCAAATCTAGATGTTGATGTGAAAATCAGCGGTTTCTCCAACGATGCACTTTTATTAAAACGAGCTTTTCCGGAAAAATTACCACGAAATATGTCACGCCGATTTTATGAATGGCCGGAGTTAGTTCAGCTATATCGGGATGCAGATATTATTGTGATCAGCGTCTTTGAAAGTAATTGTGGTGCAGGAATACAGGCATTGATGGAAGCAATGGCGTGTAGGCGTCCTGTGATAGTCACTCACACTCTTGGACTCGATCAATATATAGCAGAAACTGATGCGGTAATGATGGTTAAGCCAGAAGATGTTGAAGGCTTAAAACAAGCTATTACCTATTTGTTGAATAACCCTCAAGAAGCTGATGCTTTAGCTGAACGTGGTTATCAATTAGCTCTAAATCGGCATAATAGTGACCACTACGTAAATTACATCACAAAAGAGCTTAAACAGTTTGAAGTTGAAAAACAAGTCAGAACTCAGGAGTCAGAAGCGATTAGTGGGGAGATTGTGACTGCACCACTAATCGAAGACCACGCTCATCAAGGATTCAGTACAGGACTCTGACGCCTCTACTGATTCGCTCTATGGCTGACGCCATAGAGCACGCCATATGTCTTTTTGAAACACAGAGTTTTTCAGGGTTAAATATCGGATCACTTCGACGCATCGACGCAAGCGGAAATGATATGATACGACACGATTAAAGCCAAGCCCGCTCGTACTGAACAGGTGAAAATTTTTCCTGTCGCAGTTTTTTGGCAGCAGATAACGCCCAGTAAGGATTGCGTAGCATCTCTCGTCCTATTAAAACAATATCTGCCTGACCTGTACGAATAATCTGATCCGCCTGTTCTGGAGATGTAATTAAACCGACAGCACCTGTGAGGATGTTTGCCTCGTGGCGGATTCTTGCGGCAAACTCAGTTTGATAACCAGGGCCAAAGGGAATTTTGGCGTTGGGTACAGAACCACCGCTAGAAGTATCAATTAAATCCACACCGAAGGAATTCAGTTTCTCTGCTAAGGCGATACTCTGCTCAATATCCCAGCCATTTTCTACCCAATCTGTTGCAGAAATTCTTACCCACAAGGGATAATCTGATGGTAAGATTTCTCGCACCGCTTGAACGACTTCTCTTAGCAAACGAGTGCGATTTTCAAAACTACCGCCATATTCATCGTTGCGTTTGTTACTTAGAGGCGAGAGAAATTGGTGTAAGAGATAACCATGAGCCGCATGGATTTCAATGACTTTAAACCCAGCTTCTTGTGAACGTTGAGCCGCTTGTACGAAGTCATTTATAATCTGTTGGATGCCTTCTGTGTTTAATACTTCCGGAATAGGGTGGTTTTCGCTAAAAGGAATAGCACTACTAGAAACTACAGGATCCCAACCACCGTTGGATGTGTCTAAAACTTCTCCTCCTTCCCAAGGTGGTGCAGTACTGGCTTTCCTACCAGCATGAGCAAGTTGAATACCTGCGATCGCCCCAAAGTTATGAATTGCCCTAACAATTTTTGCCAATGGCTCAATATGCTCATCCAACCAGATACCCAAATCTTGGGGACTGATTCGTCCTCCTGGTTCGATGGCTGCGGCTTCAGTGAAAACTAAACCTGCACCACCAACAGCACGACTCGCTAGATGAATCAGATGCCAATCATTAGCATAACCATCTGTACTGGAATATTGACACATTGGCGAAACTGCGATGCGGTTGCGAAAAGTCACTGCGCCAATTGTTAGGGGTGTAAATAGATCTGTCATGGTAAGGATGAAATCTCACTAAATTGAGTCATGTGTGCGGGAACAGATTGCTCCTGAGAATTTATGTTGTCTGATCAAAACTTTAGGTGTCATCTAACTGCAGGACTGTTGTAGAGATTCTCTCATAGAATCGCTTGCTTAGAAGTCAACAATTAAGGAGTTCACCGAGGGTTAGGGTAGGATTGTGTGTGGTGCCATAAGCGGAGCTTAAAGCATAAAGGCTTATCGCGTATATCTCTAGCAGTGGCAACAAACTCTCGTAAGTCAACACTATCCACAAACCATTGCTCTGCTTCTAAAGGTTTAAGAATGGTAGCGTCAGACATAGGATTTTAGATCGTTGATTGTAGATTTGGGCTTCAGACAGACGCGGGACACTCTGTTTGGTGTTCTAGCCGCACTTGTGCCAGTAAACAACGGTAATTCGATTAACTTTATGACTATTAATGGTTTAATAGTAACAATTCAGGCGATAATTGCTGATGACGAGTGATACTTTTTATGACTGTTATCCAAATATTTATTCTGATTGGAGTTTTCTTGATAGCAAGCATTATCAGCGTCATTACTGGTAGTACTTCTCTAATTACCGTACCTATAATGTTTCAGGTTGGTATTGATCCGCGCACTGCTCTTGCTACTAATATGCTGGCATTAACCTTGATGAGCGTTGGTGGCACATTGCCTTTTCTTGGGAAAGGAGTGATTGATCGTCGTCGCTTACCACTACTGATATTACTAACGCTCTTCGGTTCAATTTTGGGAGCATTACTTGTTTTTATTGTTCCGTCAAAATCAATACCGTTTATTATCTCTATCTCAATGATTGCAGTTGCTGTGTTTTCAATCGTCAACCGAGATGCCGGAATAGTGCCAATAGAGGGAGTGCCTTCACAAGTAGCAGAAATAACGGGATATGCGGCTACCTTCATATTTGGTATCTATGGAGGCTTTTTCAGTGGCGGCTATGTAACACTGCTGACAGCAGCCTACATAATGCTATTTCGCATGACATTTGTCCAGGCAATAGCTACTACTAAACTCATCAATATATTTTCCTCACTTGTTGCTACCATAATTTTCATGATGCAGGGAATTGTGGATTACAAACTAGGCTTTATTCTTGGTATCGCTATGTTCTTTGGTGGAATTATTGGAGCGCGTATTACACTCAGATTAAGTAACGCCTGGTTGAAACGTATCTATCTGACAGCAATAACTATTCTTGCCTTCGTAACACTCTATAAACAAGAGCAAAAAGCACCTCAAACAAACTAACTATTAATGCGATTGAGTCTTTGTTAAAACTACTCAGGGCGAGCGCAAAAAAATGATAGTTACGATACCACTAGCAACAGAAGTCAATGCTCCACCTAACACAGCAGCGACGAAGAGAAAACAAGCTTGGGCACTGATCAAATTCACTTCCTCGCACACAAAAAGCGATAACCGACATCAATTTCTGAGAAATTTCTGATTTCTCCATATTTCGCATTCCATTTTCCAGTTGACAAATCTTCTTTAAGTCTGATAACTCCCTGTTCAACTTCATCTGCATCAGCTAAAGCCAAAGCTGATATATTCGCACGAACTTCCGGATTCAAATATATTTCTGGTCGTCTCCATCCAGATGCAGCAAACATATCTGTTAAATCATGGGGAAGTTTAAAAGTAGAAATTTCAACGCTTCTTTGGGTATGACTTTGAATGAGTTCAACAACATCGTTGATCGGTGGAAAAACACGAAAATCATAGTCACGATATACAGGAAAATAGTCAGCTATCCAAAGCTTTTCACAAAGTCGAGGGTCGAATGTCAGAAAAACTAATGCTCCTTTTTTCGTAATTCGATGCATTTCTCTAACTGCCTTGTGTAAATCAGAAAAATGATGTGTTGCTAAAATACAAATTACTCCATCGACAGATGCATTCGCCAAAGGAATATTTTCTGCATAACCAGCGAAATATTTTACCTGTGCATGTTCGACAGATTGAGAACGCATGACCGATGAAGGTTCGACAGCGTAAACTGAATATTCTCGTTCAGCGATCGCTCGACTATAACCTCCTGTACCAGCACCAATATCAGCAATAATACTTTTCTTTGGTAGGTTGAGTAAATCAATTAGAAAATTGACAATTCTCAGATCGGGAAGACGCGAATTAGAGTAGACTTTGCCAATGGAATTGTAGATAGTCATTATTAGTAACCAGCATTTTTATCCACAACATTTCGCAGGGGCTTTCCGTGGCGATAGCGTGTTAAATTATCAAGAAAAAGTGCAAGCGTTAAGCGTAGCTCTGCCGTAGGCAATCGCTCTTTTACTTTGGATGAATGAGCAGAACAGTGGGGTGTAATAAAAACATTCGGTAACGTCCAAAATGAACTTTCTGGTGGCAGTGGTTCCGTAAACACCGTATCTAAAGCTGCACCAGCAATCCAACTTTCCTGCAACGCTTTTAACAGTGCAGGTTCATCCACAATTTTGCCACGAGCAATATTTATCAAATAAGCATCGGCACGCATTGAGCGCAGTACTTCTGCATTAATCATGCCCTCGGTTTCCTTTGTCAAAGGTGTAGCAATAACTACGTATTCTGCTTCGTTTAGGAGTGCTTTCCACTCATTTGCACCCACCACTTTGTCAAAGTTTGGTAATGGTTGCGGGTGACGACGGCTTCCAAAAATCCGCATCCCAAAAGCTTTGGCACGGGCAGCAATTTCTTGCCCAATTCCGCCTGCACCGATAATTAATAATGTCTTATCTTGCAGTTCTTCAATTTGAAAACCTCTTTGCCATTGCTGTTGAGTTTGTAGCTTGTGCAAGCTTGGCAGTTGCTTAGCATAAGACAACATATAAGCAATGACAAATTCGGCAATGGGAATCGCATGAACTCCCGCACCGTTAGTCAGGATGATGTCACGTTCTAAGTATTTTGGTGTCAGGACATTATTTACACCTGCATTCGGTGCATGATGCCAACGCAGTGCAGGTGCAGATTCTAAGACTTTATGCAAAGTTGTGGGTTTCAGATAATAAAGCCAACTGAAGTAGACTTCGGCATCTGTAGCATCACCGTCCAGATTGCCATCAATATCTACCCGGACAAATGTTGTATCGCTAGGTAGATGCGGCTTAAGCTCATCAGCAGCTTCTATCGGTAGAATGAGTTTCATGATAATTGTTAATAGCCCGACGCCAAACGATATTAGTAGTCTAATTCAGCTTTCTTGCATTAGTAACCTACATTTTTGTCCACAACGTTACGTAGTTTTTCTTTGTTCCGATAACTTGTCAAATTGTCGAGGAATAACTTCACAATGCGACTACGAAGTTGTGGTGTCAGTGCTGAACAATGAGGTGTGATGAATGCATTGGGCAAAGACCAAAAGGGACTTTCTGGTGGTAGTGGTTCTGATTCAAAAGTGTCTAATCCAGCACCAGCAATCCAACCTTCACGTAAAGCAGTCAGTAAAGCATCTTGATCCACAATTGCACCACGAGCTATATTAATCAGATAGGCAGTGGGACGCATTAACCGTAATGTCTCCGCATTAATCAAGCCTTTGGTTTCCGGTGTTAAAGGTGTGGCAATGACTATATAATCTGCTTCCGGAAGAAGTGCTTTCCATTCATTCGCACCGACTATTTTATCGAAATTCGCTAATGGTTCAGGATTTCGGCGACTACCCCAAATTTGCATTCCGAAAGCTTTAGCGCGCAGAGCAATTTCTTGACCAATATTTCCTGTTCCAATAAGAAGTAAAGTTTTTTTGTACAATTCCTGTAACTCTAACCACTTGTGCCAGTAGTGATTAGTTTGTAAATCTTGCAATTTCTGAACATTCTTGGCATGATAAAGCATGAAGTTCAGTACAAATTCCGCGATTGGAATAGCATGAACTCCTGAGCCATTGGTAAGAATGATATCGTGTGACAAAAATGTGGGTGTGAGAATATGATTCACACCGGAACTAGGTGTATGCTGCCAACGAATTGTAGGTGCTGCTGCTAAAACTTTGTGCAGGGTAGTACTTTTCAACTTGAATCCGTTGAGATAAACTTCTGCTCCACTAGGATCACCATCAAAATTACCATCAGGATCTACACGTACAGATGTAATTTCTGAGGGTAACAATGGCTCAATATCATCAGCAAGTTCTACAGGTAAGATAATTTTCATAACTGACAAAAAGTAATATTATCACACAAGAAAGTATAAAAATCCCTTGTGCCCTTTCTCTAATTAAAGTTCATTTTTACTGTTGTGGCACAATCCAATCATTCAACTTAAAATCAGAGTTAGCTAATTTCTGCGAGACTAAAAATTTCTTTGTACCTTCCAACAATTGCAATCCTCGAGTCGGGAAGGGTTCTTCCGGAAATTGTTCTACAGGGAAAGAAGCCTTGATCACATCAATTGGATATCCTGAAACCTCGGTATGAAACTTGTAGTAAGCTTCTGGATTCGCTTTGATATTTTTGACAGATGCTTGTTTAATCTGATTCCACTTTTGCGGAAAATCTGGATGTTTAGCTAAGAAAGCTTCTGTCGCAACAGTTACGCTGGTTCCTGGTAAGTCTGGGTGTTTGGTTGCTTCATCAATCACTGGATAGCCCTTTGATTTTAACAGTGGTCCTGTACCAGTTGCTGCTGCGATCGCTGCCACATCACCCCGTTCTAGTGCTGCTTGTGCTTCACTAGGTAGTAGATGAACCACAGTGACGCGATCGCTAAGACCGGACTTTTGCAATAATCCAATCAAGTAGCGATGTAAATATGACCCTTTTGAGGTGGCTACCTTTTGCCCCTTCAATTCAGCCAAGGAACGCGGTCCGTTTTTCTTCCCTATTAACCAAGCATTCATCCCGACTTGTTCTTGACCAATTAAGCGCGTAGGAATACCTTTTGCTTTGGCGACAAGTGCAGGTGTATCCCCATAAATACCTACATCAACTTCCCCCGCCACCAAGGCTTCATTCAAGTTGGGACCATTCGGAAAACTTACTGTTTTGACTTCTGCAATCCCTAATTTTTGCAATTGGGGTAAGAGTTTACCTTGATGGATTGCCCAGCCTGTGGGTCCTGTGGGTACTTTGATCTGATTTACACTAATAAAACCCAAACGCAAGGTAGAAGTCTTAGCTGTGTCTGAGGTTTTGGGTTTAGGTACAGCTTGTGAAACCGTTTGACTGGAACTGCAAGCACTGCTGAATAATAGGAGGCAGCTTGCAGCTAGGGTAGAAAATTTCAGAAAAGATAGATGCTTAGTCATCATGACTGATGCAAGAAAAATTATTAAGAGAAAAATCTGAGCGGAAGTTTCCGCTCAGAAGCTTGAGAGTTCACTAAGGAAGATAAAACAGAAGCGAGAAAGCTATTTCAACTGCTTAAGTATTAAATGAGTTGAATCTTGTTTTGCTGTGTTAGTGCGATCGCGTCCCCAACCGATATTATTCCGGTAGCTGCCCAAAAGTCCAGTTTCTTTAAGTGATTTTTCGTCCACTGACTCCAGAGGTTCAACTTGCGGTGCTACATACAAAGCATCGACAGGACAATACAGTTCGCACATGAAACAGGTTTGACAATCACTTTGTCTAGCAATAATAGGTGGTGCATCTGGCACTTTGTCAAAGACGTTTGTCGGGCAAACGTTAACGCAAAGATTACATTCAATGCACCGCGACTCACTGACTAACTCAATCATGTCGATTTTGGATTGGGGATAACATCTTGGGAAAACCCGATTTGCAAAAGCCTCTTTGTTGACTTTCTTCTTTGCGTGAGTTTAAAATTCTGAGATTATGCAGCAGCACCCACTTTGACTTTTGTCTGGTGTAGAGGTGTTGCTTTCACCCAGACTTGATCCAAACCACCACTCGTTAAATAGTGTTGTTGGTTCGCATCCATCTCTGGATAGTCTAGGTGTTTGTGCATACCGCGAGTCTCTTTACGTTGTAGGGCGCTGCTGTACATCCATCGGGCTGTGGCTACCATTGCAGCTGCTTCCCTCACCCGGACAATGTTGTGAGTGTCTACTTGACTAGTGCGAATCTCTTTCCAGAGGTGATTTAATCTGTGCAATGATTCTGTCAAGCCTTTTTCGTTGCGGAAATAATTGCGATCGTACGGGAAGACTTCAGCTTGGGTTGCTTGGATAACTTCTTCGGTGTTGATTTGATGAGCAGCACTGCAGGCGGGTTTCCCGCCGTAGGTGACTGACGAACCCGAAGGGTGTTGACTAGCATTTGTCAATCCCGCTTCACCGACTGCTTGAACAGAACGCTGTGTTCTCCACCCAGCAAACTTATGGGCATATTCAGCCGCAGATTTTCCAGCCCAGTATCCAGAAGATATCGCCCAAGCTGCATTGTGACTACCACCACCAGTAAACCCACCACAAATTAATTCTCGTGTGGCAGCATCGCCAGCCGCATAAAGTCCCTGAACTGATGTGGCGCAGGTAAAATCGACAATCCGAATGCCACCCGTACCACGTACTGTTCCTTCTAAACGCAAGGTAACAGGGAAGCGTTGGGTAAAGGGATCGATACCTGCGCGATCAAGAGGTAAGAAGAAATTAGGCTGTGCCTTCCGCATATGTGCCTGCATTTCTTCAGTCGCTTGATCCAAGATGGCGTAAACTGGTTGTGTCAACAGGGTTTGAGCAATAACTGAACGTCCTCGTTGGGAACCTGCACCAGGTATCGGTGTGCCATCTTCGTAAGTAAAAGTTGCCCAATTGTAAAACAGGGTTTTGGTGACAGAGGAAAAGGCGGGAGAGATGCCGTAGGCGTTGGAAAACTCCATTCCCGACATCTCAACACCCGCTTCTGCTGCCATTAGGTATCCATCCCCAGTCAACACATTGCAACCGAGTGCCTTGCTCAAAAAAGCACAGCCACCAGTCGCAATGATTACTCCACCTGCACGCACAACCCATTGCTTGCCAGTCTGACGGTTAACCCCCGTTGCCCCAGCAACAGCACCTTCTGCATCTACCAATAGTTGCAAGGCGGGACTATGATCTAATATTGTTACCCCCGCCCGTTTAATTTGCTTGCGCATCAAGCGCATATATTCGGGTCCCTGTAGACTGCGTCGATAGGGTTTTTGCTGTTGATCAACAGGAAAGGGATAACCCCACTTTGCTAATAGGTTGACGTTTGTGTAAGTTTGATTCAATACTTGCTGCATCCAGTCACGGTTGGAGAGAAATCCCCCCAAAGCTTCTCGACTCGCGATCGCAGCTTCTCTACTTTCGGGTTCTGGTGCTACATACCACACACCATTACCCGATGCTGCTGCACATCCACTGGTACCGCAGTAACCCTTATCTACCAAAACAACTCTCGCACCAGCAGATGCAGCACTCCAAGCAGCCCAAGTACCAGCCGGACCACCGCCAATAACTAGAACATCTGTCTGTAAATTGGGATCAACATCAATATTAATAGTAGATGAACTCTGGGTCATTGAATTCCTCGCCTCAATATTCGCTTCTTACGTACCAGAGAAAAACTTGGACAATAACACAATGAAAAAACTAATTGTTAAGAGCAATTATGGCAATAAGAACAACTTATTAACGTAAGTTTTGGTTGTACTAGCATCTAGACTACCATAAAATACGGTTAATATGTCAGTTTACAGTATTTTACTGTTTCTTAAGACTTGCACAATTTATTCAAAAAATCAAGGGTAGTTTTTATAAAACTTAAGAATCAGAATATAAGGCTTGCTTTTCGAGTACTAATATGTGAATATGCAAGTGTGTTTAAGTTCAATCAGCAAAATCTCAAAAATTACCGTTTTTTTTCTAAATTTTGACGATATAGGGGGCTTGCGATATTGCTTCAGTTTCAGTTGGGGTTTAAATCCCCAACTGAAAATGTCTTTTATTTTGAGAGAAGTCTGAGCGCCGGCTTCCGGCAATCAGAACTTCGGTGATTTTGAGATTGCGTCGCAACGCTGACGCAACGCTACGCGATTTTGAATTGTTAAGGGGCTGGATTGGGATAACGTGTATGAACTGCATCTAACTCTGCTAAAATATCTTGGTTGAGAATTACATTCACGCTGTTAATATTTTCTTGTAGTTGTTGTAAGGATGTTGCACCAATAATTGTGCTACTCACAAACCACCGACTCCGCACGAAAGCCAAAGCTAATTGTGTAGGCTGCAAATTATATTTTCTGGCAATTGATACATAAGCTGCTACAGCGTCATTTACATTTGGTTTGAAATAGCGTTGTCCAAAACCTTGAAATAGAGACAATCGTGTATTTTCTGGTTTTTGATCGTCTGTGTACTTCCCAGATAACAAACCAAATCCTAAAGGACTATAAGCTAGTAAGCCAACATTGGTATAACGAGAAACTTCTGCTAAAGCTGAATCAAATACACGATTAAGCAAGTTATAAGCGTTTTGAATGGAGATCACTTTGGGTAATCCTAGCTGTTTGGCAATATGAACAAACTCACTAACACCCCAAGGTGTCTCATTACTCAAGCCCAGATAGCGAATTTTACCTGCTTTGATGACATCTGCAAATGCTTGTAATTGTTCGGCAATACTCACAGTTTCACGTTCCAAATCAGGTTTGTACTCTGTCTGCCCAAAGGTGGGAACATAGCGTTCTGGCCAGTGAATTTGGTACAAATCTATATAATCTGTTTGTAATCGCTTCAGACTATCATCTACCGCTTGCTTAATGTTGTTGTGGTTAATTTGGAGATTTCCTCCCCGCAGCCATTTAAAAGGACGACCGGGACCTGCAATTTTTGTGGCAATGATGAGTTGGTTCCGCTGCTGTTTTTTCAACCATTCGCCAATGTAAGCTTCCGTTTTTCCTTGAGTTTCTCCACGAGGCGGTACTGGATACATTTCCGCAGTATCAATAAAATTTATCCCTTGAGCAATAGCATAATCTAACTGTTGATGCGCTTCCTCAATGGTATTCTGCTGTCCATAAGTCATGGTTCCCAGACAAATTTCAGAAACCTTGAGGTCACTCTCGCCAAGTTGGTTGTACTTCATATTCTTGAACTAATTATCTTGATTACTTTTAGCAAAAAAACGTAACAAAACGAAACTTGGACTAAATATACAGTAAGCTTACCGATTAACCGGAGTTAATATCTCAAAAATGGATATTACCAGATATTCATTTCGGAAACAAGCTTAGATGACTAATTTTCAATTATAGATCAAATGTAGCTAAAAATACTCACTATATACAGTTTTTCTCAAAGACTGCTATCTAGTAAGATAATCAACATTAATTCAACCAAATTACCGTATTTTTTCAATAAGGTAATTTGGTTATTGCCATAGAGTTATTTTCTCTTACCTAGTTTCGTCGCTAGGAGGGGAAAGTTTTGATGATGTGTTGAGGATTTTCCAGATACAAAGCTGGAGTCATTTTGTGGTGGGCTTACTTCAGGCATGCTACGCGAAGCCCGACAGGGCCTAGGCGGCTATGCCATCATTTTTTATGAGTAGCAAGCGTACAAGATAAATTATGACTCCTAAATTCGCTTCTGTAAGTGCTCATTGCTGGCTTTGTTCTTTTAAATTGATACCTTTCTAGCGAAGTTATTACTAAGTCCTTTTGACTATTTAGCAGAAGCATTGTATCAAGTGATTCTGCCAATTTTCTCTATGAATTTAGAGTAAATTCATTCACTTTTTAGGTTGAGGAGTGTCATGTCGAAATTTCGTTGGAATTCTAGATGGATACTATTTTTGATTTCGCTGCTAGATATGCAGATCGTCTTAGTTCTTAATCCTGCAAAAAGTTGGGCAGATACACCTGAATATTCTTCATCTACCGATTCATCAATGTCATCTGCCGTGAGGAGTACTGCGATGGTCCCAAGGGGACCCGCCCAAAGGGGGTTAAGCGTTTGCGTAGCGCGCCCTATGCCTGCGGCACGGCTACGCCTATCGGCGCTAGCTCTACCGAAGGTAATCGCTCCTGAGCAATATAAAGGGTCTGTTCTCCAAAGCAGCAATTCTGTAATGGATCGCTTTACGCTGATCTCACAAGTACCCTCATCAGTGCCCTCACTGTCACCTATTTCTGTCCCTGCTAACCCTTCACCAGGCGATGCAGGGGTCACTCCAAAGACTTCTGTCTCTGAACTATCGGATGGGAAGCGATCGCCTACTTCTGTCCCTGCTAACCCTGCACTCAAGAATGATTCGTCGAAGCTACCAAACCGCGATGTAACAATAGGGCAGGTTAACTCTGTCTCCCAGCTATCTGATGTGAAACCCACCGACTGGGCATTTCAGGCATTGCAATCGTTAGTAGAACGGTATGGTGTGATTGCGGGTTATCCTGACCAGACCTTTCGGGGTAATCGGGCAATGAGCCGTTACGAGTTTGCCGCAGGGCTGAATGCAGCACTAAATCGAATTAGTGAGCTACTTGCTGCCGGAACAAGCGATCTGGTCAGAAAAGAGGACTTAGTTACCCTGCAAACACTACAAAATCAATTTGGAGCAGAACTGGCACAACTACGGGGACGAGTAGATGCGCTAGAGGTACAGACAGCAAACCTTGAACAACGTCAGTTTTCCACCACAACTAAACTCACAGGTGAAGTTGAGACTGTTATTGGGGGAGTTCTGACGGGCAATAACGTCGTCACCAAGAGACCTGCAGCTCATGTCATCACATTTCAAGACCGGGTTCGTCTACTTTTAAACACCAGTTTTACCGGCACTGATCAACTACGGGTGACACTTCAAGCTGGAAATATTACCCCTATAGGAGGAACAAGAAGTGGATTACTCGGAACCACTGACGGGAGAACTTCTGATAATGCTAGTCCTGTTTATCCAAACAATGACGTTTATATCTCTGGACTTCGTTATCAGTTTAAACCTTTTAAAAGTACCCAAGTCAACATTTTTCCCCAGTCCGATGGAGCTTTTGAGATCGGCTTGAGTGGTCCTATCAATCCATATTTTGAAGGATCTGCTGCTAATGCGATCTCACGATATGCACGGCGGAATATGGTCTATGATTATGGAGATACTGGTCCGGGAATTGCGATACTCCAGCAATTCGGTAAACAGTGGCAATTAGGGTTAGCGTACACCGCCATAAATGGTGATAATCCTACACCTAACAATGGCTTATTTTCAGGCAGGTATGTAGCTCTGGGACAGTTATCATACTCCACCCCCAGTCAAGATTTTCGGGTGGCTTTAACTTACGCCAATACCTACAGCCCACCGAACACCATAGGTCAAACTGGGACAAACTTCGGTCCAGTAATCGGGAGTAACCTGGCAAACAGTACCGTGGCTGGAAGGGGAACTGTAGGTAATCTTTACGGCATACAAGCTTTGTATAAAATTAGTCCCAAGTTTGCAGTCAATGGGTGGGTAGGTTATTCAGCACACCGCTATCTGGGAGTCGGAGATGGTCAGGCCTGGGACTGGGCGGTAGGACTGGCATTCCCTGATCTTTTTAAAAAAGGTAGTTTAGGCGGTCTTTTCGTCGGTATGGAGCCGAAACTGACTGCCTTGAGTAAGAATGTAGATTTGGGAGCAGGTCTTGGACAAGTGGACAAGGATACGTCCCTACACGTTGAGGCATTTTACCAATATCAAATCAACGATTATATTGCGATTACGCCAGGTTTAATCTGGATTACTGCACCGGACTCTAATGCCGACAATCCTGGTAGTGTAGTTGGTTGGCTACGTACCACCTTCAAGTTTTAACCTTAAAAAACTAGACCTTTAGTTTCTAGCCAACAGAACGGGCTAGGGACTAGAGACCAGGGGCTAAAGAAAAAAGCTCTTATACTACTTTAAATCGATAAAATTACAGTATAATTTAAAATCTTACGATAGGTAAATTCTGATGATTAGCTCAATTTATCAGCAATTTATGACAGCGTTGAAGAGATTCGGAGTATTCCAATTTGCGAAGAAAAACAAACTACTACCGGTTATACCTATTCCCGTCGCTGGGGCTTTTTTCACTGGCTTATGCCTCAGCGTTTTATTTGCCGCTTGCACAGCCAACAATGCAAGCAATACTACTGCTGTATCTACTAATAATTCAACTCAAGCCAAAGCATCAGTAGTCAGGTTTGGCTATCAAAAATCAGCAATTCTCCTCAAGAGTAAAGGAGTATTAGAAAAGCGTTTTCAACCTCAAGGAGTATCTGTACAGTGGATTGAATTTCCGGCAGGACCTCAACTTTTAGAGGCAATGAATGTAGGCAGTATTGACTTTGGACATACTGGAGAATCACCGCCAGTTTTTGCCCAAGCAGCAGGAGCCTCATTAACCTATATTGCTGGAATTGCACCTAATCCAGCCGGTCAAGCTATTCTTGTTCCCAAAAATTCTCCGATCAAAACAGTAACTGACCTAAAAGGTAAAAAGGTTGCTTTTCAAAAAGGTTCTAGCGCTCATTATCTACTTTTACAAATTTTAGAAAAATTTGGTTTGAAATACAGTGATATTCAACCTGTATCTCTACCACCTGCTGATGCACGTGCTGCATTAGTCAAGGGAAGTTTGGATGCTTGGGTAATTTGGGATCCATTTTATGCTGCGGCACAAAAATCTATAAATGCTCGTGTTTTAATTGATGGCACAGGAATCAACAAACAGGGAGGATATTATCTAGCTAGTCGCAAGTTTGCTACAAATAATCCAGAAACAATTAAAGCAATATTAGAAGAAATTAAAAATCTTGAATCTTGGTCAGATCAACATCGGAATGAAGTTGCAGCAACACTTTCACCTGTCTTAGGAATTGATTTAGAAACCATGAAAATCGCAACACAGCGAAAAATTTTTGGTGTTGTACCAATTGATGAAAATCTCATTGCTTTACAGCAGAAAGTCGCTGATAAATTCTATGAGTTAAAATTGATTCCCAAACAAATTAATGTTAGAGAAGCAATACTGTCACCAGAGCAATATGCTGCTTTTTCACCGAAAGTATAATTTGGTTAGAACAAGATTCCCAACTTCTTAGAAAAGTCGGGAATCAGGGACTGATCTGGATCTTTGATTACTGACAACACATTATGACCAATTTTACCGAATTGCTTAATCATCGTTACGGCGATACGCCGCCCCAAAGGGGCACTGTCAATACAGATATGCCTGGGAATGACTGTATCAGTTCTCTTTTATCTCACCGTTCGATTCGTGCTTACTTGCCTAACACTTTACCACCAGGAACTCTAGAAACGCTAGTCGCAGCGGCGCAGTCAGCGTCTACTTCCTCGAATCTCCAAACATGGAGTGTAGTAGCGGTAGAAGATGCAAACCGCAAGCAAAAGCTATCACTATTAGCTAATAATCAAGCGCATATTCGATCTTGTCCGCTGTATCTGGTGTGGTTGGCAGATTTAGCCAGACTCACCCACATCGCAGAAAGTCGCGGATTACCCCATCAGGGTTTAGATTATCTGGAAATGTTCCTGATGGCGGCGATTGATGCAGCGTTGGCGGCTCAAAATGCGGTGGTAGCGGCGGAGTCTTTTGGTTTGGGAACGGTGTATATTGGTGCGATGCGTAACCATCCAGAAGCTGTTGCGGAGGTTTTGGACTTACCACCCCATGTATTTGCAGTTTTTGGATTATGTGTCGGTTATGCCGACAGCACTGTAGAGACAGCGATTAAACCACGCTTACCTCAGCGGGCTGTTTTGCACAGAGAGACTTATAAATTAACACAACAGGATGAGTCAATTACTTTTTATAACCAGGTGATGAAAGCCTTCTACAACTCCCAGCAAATGAATGTTACTGGTGATTGGACAGAGCATTCTGCTAAACGAGTGGCGTTTGCTGAGTCTTTATCGGGACGCGATCGCTTGCGAGAAGCTTTAAAAAATTTGGGGTTTGAATTGCGTTGATTATTAACATTGATAGTGGGTTTTCCAAAGCTATCAGTATATAACGTGCGTTTATCCAGACAAGCGCGGAATGCCAACATCAATCGTAGTTTGGCATTTTTTTATAAAAAGATACTTGCCTTTTTCGGCTGAGTGTGTGAGACTACTATAAATAAAATACTGTTTCTTTACCTTTAAACCGTATTTTAAAAACCAAACATCAATTAATAGACAATTACTGGGCAGGTATCCCATGTAAGTGTCTTCTGTGAAAAGGTTTTGAGATTATAGACACTTAATCAAAAAAGGAGCGAAAACAATGTCAATTCAAAAGTGTTGTTGTGATCTTGGCTGATGACATTCTTTTTCGGATGGTTAACTCAAGTAACTAGTCTTGATGAACGCATGTAGCGGAGCAAAGCCAGAATTACTACATTGAACAGACCATATAAATGTATTTTAGCTGGTATTTCTTTTCTGATACGAGGTTTCTCTAGCCAATAGAGGCAGTTCTGATACGGGGTCGAAAAAGCGAGGTTTTGCGATGAAATCTGAAAAACGTGGAATGCATTTAAAACTCGAAGGGTTACGAAAATCCTTTGGGAATAAAATAGTTTTGCAAGAAATTGACTTAGATATTCAGCCGGGGGAATTTGTCGCCATCGTCGGTCGGAGTGGATGTGGTAAAAGTACGATGCTGCGCCTAGTTGCTGGACTAGATGCTCCGAGTGGAGGTAGCGTTTTGTTAGATGACAACTTTTCAGGTCATCGTATTAACCCAAGTATCCGAATGATGTTCCAGGATGCGCGATTACTACCTTGGCAGCGGGTACTAGCAAATGTGGAGTTAGGCTTAGTAGGTTCTAACTCAAAGGTGTATGCACGGCAAACGGCTTTGCAAGTCTTGCATGCTGTGGGGCTGGAAGACCGGGCAAATGAATGGCCCGCCGTCCTTTCTGGTGGACAACGCCAACGGGTCGCATTAGCAAGAGCGCTAGCAAGTCAACCTGCTTTGTTGCTGCTTGATGAACCGTTGGGAGCCTTGGATGCACTAACGCGGATTGAAATGCAGCAATTACTTGAGAAACTATGGCAAGAGCAAGGATTTACTGCATTGCTGATTACCCATGATGTGGAAGAAGCCGTTGTGCTAGCAGACCGAGTGGTATTAATAGAAAACGGTCAAATTGGCTTAGATTTGCAGATTAATCTTCCACGTCCACGAGTTAGAGGAGATGTGCTACTTGCTCTGACAGTGGAGAAGATTTTACACCGGGTGATGGGTAAGCAAGAGCGCGAGGCGCAAGCAGGGATCCACCCAAGGGGCGATCGCCTGCATGAGTTGGAACCACAACATTCATCTTTCTTGAATTCACCTACTGCAGAAATTCCAAAACATTTGGAGAAAGTTTTGTGACTATCTCGCCTAGGACTTGCAGTTCTAGGCGAGATATAACTCAAGAAATATTAATTAACAACTACCAACTCACAAAAATCAGAAAAGGATAAAATATACGAATGGTGCAACTATTAGTTAAAGAATCAAAAGATTGGATAGGAATTGCATCCTCTATTTTACAAGAACTCTCCAACACGGGAGTTGAACGTGATCTCAAAGCAGGAATTCCAGATTTAGAAATACAAAGACTGCGTGAAAGTGGTTTACTTCCCCTAGTCGTACCAAAAGTCTATGGTGGTGCTGACGGAACTTGGATAGAAGCTTTAAAAATTGTCAAAGAACTATCTCAAGCTGATGGTTCCATTGGGCAATTGTACGGCAATCATCTAAATTTAACTGCTTTGGGTCATGTTTCTGGAACTCCAGAACAAAAAGAGAGATATTATCGAGAAACTGCCCAGAATAATTTATTTTGGGCAAACGCTATCAACACGCGAGATACGCGCCTGAAAATTAGCCCAGACGGTGAAAATTTCCGCGTTAATGGCGTTAAAAGCTTTGGTACTGGTATTGCTTCCGCCGATTTACGGGTATTTTCAGCCGTGCAAGATGGTGTAGAATTTCCTTTATTATTTGTCATTCCCAAAGATAGATCTGGTGTAGTATCTAATCAGGATTGGGATAATATTGGGCAACGACGAACCGACAGCAACACGTTTACATTTGACAATGTTTTAGTGAAGAAAGATGAAATTTTGGGATATCCTCATCCTCCTGATAGTGCTTTTGGTACATTTCTGGGAATTATCGCTCAACTGACAAAAACCTATGTGTATTTAGGAATAGCTCAAGGAGCATTTATAGCCGCCAAACAATACACTACAACTCTTACTAAGCCTTGGATTACATCAGGCGTAGATAGTGCAACAAAAGATCCTTATATCCTGCATCACTACGGTGAATTGTGGGTAGAATTAGAAGCTGCTATTTTATTAGCTGACCAAGCCGTTGTGAAAGTACAACAAGCTTGGGAAAAAGATATTAAGCTGACTACTGAAGAAAGAGGAGAAGTGGCGATCGCTGTTTTCTCAGCCAAAGCATTTGCCAGCAAAACTGGATTAAATATAACTAACCGAATTTTTGAAGTCATGGGAACTCGGTCAACTGCTACTAAATATGGTTTTGACCGTTACTGGCGGGATTTACGCACTTTCACACTTCATGACCCCATTGATTACAAATTCAAAGATATCGGAAATTGGGTACTTAACCAAGAATTTCCACTTGTTACTCAATACTCCTAAATAACAAGTTTTAGCTTTTAAGTTTTGCCTTAGTTATCCTCTGATATGGCAAATTTATAAGGTGGGTAATCCCCACCTTATTACCTCAATAATAATCAAAAAAAATCACTAATTAATACTTGGCATTTAGGCGATGCCTAAAGGTAAACCAGAAGGAACAGCGGTAACGTCGTCCATGCGATCGCCTCTACTTAGCACTACTTTCTATAAAGCGGTACTAACCTTCCTATTCTTTGTAATTATTGTAATCATCTCAATGGAAAAAGGTGAGGTAATTAATGCATTTGAAAGATAAGTTTGAATTCTGGAAACATCAACGTATTACTCGTCGTTCAGCGTTATTTGCCCTTGGCTATAGTTTAGTGTTATCTAGTACACTGTTCAGTTGCAGTACACCAGAGAATAATACTCAAAAACAGGCCGCCTCATCTACATCTAATACAGTCAATACAGCTAGCAGTAGCACCAATAAAGTAGTAAGAATTGTACGTTCTAAACAACTTACTGCACTGGCAGTTTTAGAAAAGCAAGGCAATCTCGAAAAAAGGTTAGAATTCCTAGGATATAAAGTAGAATGGCCTGAATTTGTTGCTGGACCACAACAATTAGAAGCCTTTAATGCAAACGGGCTTGACATTGCCTTAACCGCTGAATCACCCCCTGTATTTGCCCAAGCAGCTGGGACACCCCTTGTTTACTTGGCTGCTAATTCCACTGATGGTAAATCAATTTCGCTTTTAGTTCCTGTCAACTCTACAGTGAAAAGTGTCAAAGATTTAAAAGGTAAAAAAGTTGCTTTTCAAAAAGCATCTATTGGTCATTACCTTCTACTCAAAGCTTTAGAAAAAGAAGGACTAAAACTCACTGATGTGCAGTCAGTTTACCTAACACCTCCAGATGCAAATGTGGCATTCAGTCAAGGCAAAGTGGATGCCTGGTTTATCTGGGAGCCATTTGTAACCAGAAATGAGCAAAAGAAAATCGGTCGTGTTCTGATAGATGGTAGTAATGGTTTGCGGGATAGTAACAACTTTTTCTCTACAACACGCAAGTTTTATCAGGAAAATCCACAAGTGATTAAAGTATTTTTGGAGGAACTACAGAAAGCACAAGTTTGGTCAAAAAATCACCCAAAAGAAATTGCACAATTACTTGCTCCAATAACTCAATTAGATCCTCCTATATTAGAGAAAATGCATAGTAAGTATGATTTTGCATTGGAACCAATCAATGAGAAAATCATTACAAAGCAACAACAAGTGGCAGACAAATGGTACAGCCAGGGACTGATACCCAAAAAGGTGAATGTCAGAGACGACTTTTTGTTACCTGAAGAATATACCAAAATCACACCTCAAGAAGTCCTAGCTAAACAGTAGCTATCTTTATAAATTTTGAATCTTCGTACATATGACCACAATTCCTATTTATGATCCAACTTTATTTAAAGGCGCAGCTTGGTACTATGCCCGCTATAGACCCCAGTATCCGCCTGTTTTGTTTGATTTGCTGACAGAGAAATTTCAATTGGATGGTCAAGGAAGACTGCTGGACTTAGGGTGTGGTGCAGGGTTGATTGCGATTCCTCTGCGCGATCGCTTTCAAGAAGTCATAGGTTTAGATCCCGATCCAGATATGCTTCAACAAGCACAACAACAAGCAGCAGCAGCGGGAGCAACAAATATTAGTTGGGTACAAGAACGAGCAGAAAACATTTCTCCTGCTGCTGGTAAATTTAAATTAGTGACTATTGGTAGGGCTTTTCACTGGATGCAGCGAGAATTGGTACTAGAACGCATATACAATCTACTTTCTGATGATGGTGGTGTTGCTATTATCAAAACTTACGAAGACCCTTGGAATAGTGAGCATCCGTGGAAAAAAACAGCAATTTCAGTTGTCAAACGTTGGTTAGGTGAACAGCGTCGCACAGGTCAGAATGGTAACGGTGTATGGCAACCTTTAGCAGTTTCTCATGAAGAAATTTTGGCTAAATCAGCCTTCCCACGTCAAGCAAATTTTGAAGTCAAATATAAAAAATATTGGACAATTGATACCTACATTGGCTATCTCTATTCTACAGCTTTTTGTCTTCCTTCTTTTATTGGAGAAAACCGCCATAAATTTGAGGCTGATTTAAAAGAATCTCTTCTACAGGTTGAACCTTCAGGAACATTTACAGAAGAGTTACCTATTAGTGTTATTGCTAGTTGGAAAAGTTAGTTTCTCAAAACAATTTTTAGTAGGTTAGTAAAACTTAAGTCACAAAATTAACATTATCCTATGAAAATTATCTCTTCTACTCAGAATAAATTACCATCAAATCAGACAATAAAAAAACATAAATTTAAATCAAAAATTTTAAAAAATCGCCAAGTTCAGTCTTTGATTCCTTGGTTAGTACCTATACTCATAATTGTGTTTTGGCAGTTATTTTCTTCTATAGGCTTAATTCCAACCCGGATTTTACCTTCGCCTTTAAGTGTTGTCGGTGCTGCTATTAATTTAACAAAGACAGGCGAACTATTTAGAAATATCAGCATTAGTGCCACAAGAGCAATTTCGGGATTTTTACTTGGTGGAAGTATTGGGTTTCTCTTGGGTTTACTCAATGGAATCTCTCCCACTGCGGAAAAGTTATTAGATACTTCTATTCAAATGCTACGTAATATTCCTAATTTAGCATTAATTCCTTTGGTCATTTTGTGGTTTGGTATTGGTGATGAAGCTAGATTATTTCTTGTCTCTTTGGGTGTTATGTTTCCCATTTATTTAAATACTTTTCATGGAATTCGTAGTGTCGATCCAGGATTAATTGAGATGGGAAAAGTCTATGGCTTAAGTACCTGGGGTTTATTCTGGCGAATTATTCTTCCTGGGGCATTGTCCTCTATTTTGGTGGGTGTCCGTTTTTCTTTAGGTATCATGTGGTTGACACTCATTGTTGCTGAGACAATAGCCGCTGATTCTGGTATTGGTTACATGGCAATGAACGCCAGAGAATTTATGCAAACAGATGTTGTTGTATTGAGCATTTTGCTATATGCCTTGTTCGGTAAATTAGCAGATGTTATCGCTAGAGCCTTGGAAAATTACTGGTTGCAATGGAATCCTAATTATTCTAGATCTTAGATAACGTGATAAACAAGCTCCGCGACTTCGAGCGAAAAGTCGCGGAGCTTTGTTTTTCAAATTTGATAGTCCAATGCAACTCAAACTTTGCCACCATGTTGATTTGCAGGTACAGCTTCTGACATTTTTTTAGGATAGGGCAGGTTCAAGTTATCCATTAACACCATGAACTGGCTGCGGCTGTGTCCAGCAAATCGGGGATTCCAGCGCTTTTCTTCACCAATCGTAGACACTGTTTGTCCCTGGTAGTCGTGACCAGGATATACCAAGGTATCATCTGGTAAGGTGAATAGCTTCTGGGTAACAGCGTCATACAGCAATCCAGCATCACCGCTTTGGAAGTCGGTACGACCGCAGCCCCGGATAAATAGCGCATCTCCGGTTAACAAGTGAGTATTATTAACCAGGTAAGCCATATGAGTGTCGGTGTGTCCAGGAGTCGCGATCGCCTGAATTTGTACATTGCCTATATGTAGCATCTTTCCATCGGCAATATAGCTGTCTGCACAAGTCGTCTGGGCATTCTCAGGCATGATACTTAGACAACCTGTTAGACCCTTAAGTTGTCTTGTCCCAGTGATGTGATCAGCATGGATGTGAGTTTCCAGACAGTAGCGCAGGGTTAGCCCCAATTCTCGTAATATTTGAATGTCACGTTCAAATTGCTCTGATACAGGATCTACCAGAATAGCTTCTTTGGTTTGTGGATCGGCAATCAAGTATGTGTAGGTACTCGACTCTTTATCAAACAGTTGACGAAATAGCATGGCTGGTTTTGGAGCAAACCAATTTTCAATAACAGCATAAGGTATAGGACTCAGAGATTTCAGTAAATCTTGTGCCAAATTCGCGGCTTGAACACGAATTTCCGGCACAGCAGTAGTTTCCCAAAGATTGCCCTTGCGCGGTGTCCCTAGTGTATACAGTAGTTCAGAAGCTTTCCCATCTGCATCCAGCAGCGCACCATTGACAGCAGTGTCAATTCCTATTGATAGAACATTAGGACGAATCAGGCGTTGTTCTTGAAGGCTGGCGAGTAATGGATGCTGTAAAGAGCGATAATTACAGTTTGAGCCTGTGCAGTTAATAATTCGGTTAACCTCTAAAACAATCTTTGCCTGTGTTTCTCGTTCCCTAATAGTCACAGTTAATTTATTATCAAACTGCTGACAAGTTTGAATCCGTCCTGCATAGTAGCTTAGTTGACCAGATTCCTCCGCAGCATCCAGCACATCAGCAATTTCCGGGGCAATTAGGTGGCGGTGAACTTCCCAATAAGCCTTAATGTGGCGTAGAAATCTTTTTTGTTCTTTTAAGGGGAGTATTTGCCAAATTTCTTGAGTAACCGGACGAAGTGCATCGATAACTGCCCGCCAGTCAAGTCCATGATCATCCGCTGTTCGCACTTGCTGACGTACTAAATGCAGGAGTTCTCGTGCAGTTTTTGGTGCAGTCTCTAAATCAATAAATGTGGGATAAGGAATTGTTGATTTGTGACTACACGGCTTCAATCCATGACGAGAAACTGCATGGATTTTTCCTTGAAATCCTTTGGCGTGCAAGGCAACAACAGCATCTACCATCGTCAGCCCGCTTCCAATCAACAGAATAGAATCTTCTGGGTTTAAGTCGGCGATCGCCTGACTCGACCAAGCATCTCTAATATTGTCATTGTGGTTTTCCACACACGCAACTGGTTTTGGTAGAGATGCGGGGAAATTACCCAACGCCAGCACAGCCTTTTGAACGTACAAAGACTCACCGCTACTCAGTTTGACGATGACATTATCGCTTTTGTTTTCAATGGCGATTGCTTCATCGACAATTCGCTCTAACATTACATAAGCTGGGGCGTTTGCCTCTGCTTCGGTCAAAGTCGCCTGCACATAATCCCCATAAACCTTACGTGGAACGAAGGTGGACGCCTTCACCTCTTCATGTCCGTTTCTATACAACCAGTTCAAAAAGTGATTTGGTTCATCAGGAAATGCGCTCATTTTACCTGCTGGAACGTTAAGCAAATGACATTCAACTGGGGTACCGTAAGCAACTCCTCTGCCCACTTCTTGATTGCGTTCAATTAACTTAATGAACAGTGGCATGGTTGCTTTTCGCATAATATTTGCTGCCACCAGAGAACCACTTAAGCCGCCACCAATGATAGCAATCGCAGAAGGAGAAATAGTTAAATTCATCATACAGTTATTCATAGGATGTAAGACTTACTTATTGATATAAGTTATGTTGCTGAGTTCAACAATTTCTGATTTATCGAAACTCAGTCAAGCTTAGAGATATATGCTTATTTTTCTTTAATCAGTGTCAGCAAAATCAACTTCTATAGTTTGGGAATAGGAACATCAAACAAGCTAGTCAAATATATGAACTATGCTGTTTGCTGTATATCTACAATTTTATAACAGATAAATACTTTTGTGTATTTGTTTGGCACAACACATCTGAAATTATTTTAATCTCCACTTCTACAGGGGAAAAACAGGGAATTAAATTTGAGTTTCTGATCTCGCAATTTTCGACAATATCAGACAAAAAACAACTGAGACTAGATAAGCCTTTTGGGCTTTTACATAGCTTAAATTCGACAAATTCGATGTAAATATTGTGGTTTTCAAAAAATCCTTGAGCTACTCCTCCAGAATAGAAAAATTACCTATTGCATTGTCAAAAAATTCTGACATATAGCAAGCAATTTCATATTTAAAAATAAAAAATACTTTTGATAAACGTAGACCCAAGAATATTGCATGAACAGATAGAAATACGATATGCAGAAAAATAAAGTGTATTATGTGAGACGCTCATTCAAAGACCCGCGTGTCGCTTTGCAACGAGCGCGTCTTTAGGTGATCGCACCCTCATGACAAGATAAAAAGCCGACTTTTCTAAAAATAGGCTCTTGACTTCCACATAATACATGAGACACTAATAATTAGATAACCTAAATATACCACTGAGGAAGTGCATTCTACTCGTGACGAAACTGACGCGAAAAACCGATCGCTTGGAAATGCCTGCCAGCTTTCCAAAATCGGTCATATTGGAAACTCAGGAACTCACGCGCTGCTTTAACAAGTTCACCGCTGTTGATACCCTGAATATCTCTGTCACATCTGGAGAAGTATTTGGCTTGCTAGGTCCGAATGGGGCAGGCAAAAGTACAGTCATTAAGATGTTGACAACGCTGCTACCGCCAAGTGCTGGACGGGCAACTATAGCTGGCTATGATGTAACTCATCAGCAAGGTGCTGTCAGAAGAGTCATCGGCTATGTACCCCAAGCTCTTTCTGCTGATGGCAGTCTTACAGGCTATGAAAATCTTTTAATCTTTGCCAAACTGTACGATATTCCCTCTAAACAACGCAGAGAGCGCATTCATGACGTGTTGGCGTTTATGGGTTTGGAACAAGCAAGCGATCGCCTGGTGAGAAATTACTCTGGTGGCATGATTCGCAAGCTAGAAATTGCCCAATCCATCTTGCATCGACCGCAGATTATGTTTCTTGATGAGCCAACAGTCGGACTCGATCCAGTTGCTCGCAGCCAGGTATGGAATCTCATGGAAGAACTTCGTGCAGATTACGGCACAACCATATTTTTAACAACCCATTTTTTAGAAGAAGCTGATAGTTTGTGTAACCGCGTAGCAATTATGAATCGGGGTAAAGTGATTGCTACTGGGACACCCAACGATTTAAAAACTGCCTTAGGAAAACCAAACACCACCTTGGATGATGTCTTTATTCACTATACAGGGGACGAATTAACGTCAGGAGTTAGTTATCGTGACACAGCAAAAACCAGACGTAATGCTCGACGGTTGGGTTGAACCACGACTCAATCGGCGAGAAAGTTTTATTTATGCGATCGCACAATTAGTTAGCAAAACTCTTGTCTTAGCTGAACTAGAAGTCCGCAAACTCCGCCACGATCCAAGCGATTTGCTCATCCGAGGTGTACAGCCTGCATTATGGCTGTTAGTCTTTGGGCAAGTTTTCACCCGAACTCGCGCTATTCCTACAGGGAACTTATCTTATTTAGACTTTATGGCTCCCGGTATTCTCGCTCAAAGCGTTCTGTTTGTGGCAATTTTCACTGGTGGTATGACACTGATTTGGGAGCGAGATTTAGGAATTGTCCAGAAATTGCTCGCTAGTCCCGTACCCCGTGTGGCGATGGTGTTGGGTAAAGCCGTCGGTTGTGGAGTACGGTGCTTGCCACAAATAGTCATTATTTACGGATTGGTGCTATTGTTAGGTGTCAAGGTTAATCTCAATTTCTTAGCTTTACTCCAAGTACTGGTAATTGTGCTTTTAGGGGCAGCTTGTTTTTGTGTTTTTTCACTGATCATTGGTTGTCTGGTAAAAAGCCGAGAAAGGTTTACAGGAATTGGACAACTAATAACTATGCCGTTGTTTTTTGCCAGTAATGCCATCTATCCCATCTCCCTGATGCCAAAATGGTTGCAGATAATTTCCCACATCAATCCCTTGACTTATCAAGTTGATGCTTTACGGGGTACAATGCTAATAAATGGCTCCAGTCTCTATGGATTTGGTCTGGATTGTGCAATTCTCTTGCTAACATTAATAAGCTTGACTATCATCTGTGGACGACTTTATCCACGGGTAGCGATGTAATCAGGAGAAAAAACAGTCCTATGAAGCTCGGTAAACCCTCTGAAGAATGTGCCGTTAAGGTAATGGATACGATTCCATTGGTGATGCGGTTTATCCGAGCGGATATGCGTGAGAACAGTGTCGCGTCTCTATCTATACCGCAGTTACGGGCGATGCTATTTATCAAACGCAATCCTGGAACCTCTGTTTCGGAAGTTGCAGAACATTTAGGTGTCACTTGTGCTACCGTATCCACAACGACAGAACGGTTAGTACAACGTAATTTTATCGAACGCACCGACCATCCCCAAGAGCGGCGGCGGGTGGTTCTCAATCTCACGGATGAGGGCAAGCACCATCTTGAGCAAACCCTCGCCCAAACTCGCGCTCATATTGCAGACTTGCTAGAAGGTCTGACAGAAGAGGAAATTGCACATATTGAAGAAGGGTTGACTCTACTAAAACATGTCTTCGACCGATCCGAAGTTAAAAAAGCTCCTTAAAGCTGAGGCTGTAAAACATGATCCCTTTGCAGCCTTGAGGTTTCGAGACTATCGATTATTTATGATTGGGCGCGTACTTTTGTTTACGGGTTCACAAATGCAGACTGTGGCAATTGGCTGGGAACTCTACGAGCGTACTGGTTCAGCGCTGGCGTTAGGTGGAGTTGGGCTGGCGCAAGTCCTGCCCATGATAGCCTTAACTTTGATTGCTGGACACGTAGCAGATCGCCGCAATCGCAAACACACTACTCTACTCTCAATCATGCTGCTAGTCGTTTGCTCGCTGGCTTTGGCAGTTGTTTCCTATAGTAAAGGCGCAATAGTTTTAGTTTATACTTGCTTGTTCTTTACAGGTGTCGCTAGGGCGTTCTTGAAGCCTGCCAGCGATGCGTTAATGTGGCATTTAATACCTACGACTGCTTTTACTAATGCTGCCACTTGGAATAGTACTAGCTTTCAGCTCGCAACAGTCATTGGACCAAGTTTGGGAGGATTTGGGATTGCAGCTTTGGGAAGTGCCACAGGGGTATATGTGTTGGCGGCGATCGCATCAATTTTATGTTTTGCATTCACAGCCACGATTAAAGAACAAAAGACCACCTTTGCCAAGGAACCAATTTCGTTAAAAGCACTAGCTGCTGGTGCTGAGTTTGTCTGGCAGAATCAGGTAATCTTAGCAGCAATTACTCTAGATATGTTTGCCGTCTTGTTGGGAGGTGCAGTTGCACTACTACCCATCTTTGCCAAGGATATCTTGCATGTCGGTCCAGTGGAGTTGGGGTATCTACAGGCAGCACATTCGATTGGCGCACTAATTATGGCGGTACTTCTAGCGCATCTGCCACCTTTACGCAAAGCAGGACCAGCTTTACTGTGGTCTGTGGTGGGCTTTGGTGTGGTCACGATAATTTTTGGGTTGTCTCGTTTGTTTTGGCTGTCACTGCTGATGTTGGCATTGAGTGGCGCACTAGACAGTATTAGCGTTGTCATTCGCCATACTTTAGTTCAAATTCGGACACCTGACTATTTACGCGGTCGAGTGGCTGCCATCAACAGCGTCTTTATCAGTGCCTCTAATGAGTTGGGAGGATTTGAATCAGGTTTGACTGCTGCTTTGTTTGGTCCAGTCATGTCTGTGGTAGGTGGTGGAATTGGGACGATTGTCGTAGTAATGGCGGTGGCTGCGATTTGGCCAGGGATTCGGAAGTTGGGGGCGTTGCATGAGTATGAGTAGTTAGTTTAAGAGTTTTATTATGTTTTTACAGCAATTTTTGGGATTGATTAAAAATATGTAGAATAATGAGATCAATTTCAGTCAACCTTTAATTGAGGTTTAAAACATGGATGTAATTCATGTTCATGAAGCGCAACAACATCTTGATGCTGTTATTAACAAGAGCGTAGAATCTCATACGCCAGTAATGATCGCTGGTGATGAAAATCAAGCTGTACTTGTTGCTCTTGATGATTGGAACGCCATTCAGGAAACATTACATTTACTTCAAATACCTGGTATGCGGGAGGATATCCTTGAAGGAATGCGTACCCCTATTGAAGAATGTGCAACAAAAGAGGAACTTGATTGGTAATGTGGGAGTTACGCTTTACCAAACGAGCGCAGAAAGATGCAAAAAAGTTAGCCGCAGCAGGACTCAAGCCTAAAGCAGAAGAGTTGCTTGCAATACTGGAGCAAAATCCCTATGAAAATCCTCCTTCATACGAAAAATTAAAAGGAGATTTACAAGGTGCATATTCAAGGGAGGATTAATATCCAGCATGGGCTTGTATATGAAGTAATTGAATAAGAAAGGGTAGTGAAAATCTTAACTATGTGGACTCACTATGAGTAAATGATTAGAGTTAATGTCCAATGATGATAATATTGACTTTAAGGTTTGACTTAGTTCAAGGTCACCTAAAATTTGAATAAACTATTAATTGCCCTCGCATCTAAGTTTAATAATTATATTTATAAGTTCTTCTATCGTCATGATTTTACCGTAATAGTTATCAGAAATATCAATATCAAATTCTCCCTCGATAAATATTATCAGTTCTGCTCCATCTAAAACATCCATTCCTAATGAATTATCAGGAGCATCATATCTTTCCGAATATTCACGGGTAGAGAAACTACCCCAAAAGCCTGAACTGATAGGTTTTAAACTAGTATAGTCTCCTAAAAATACTGTCGATTCAAGCGTGATATTGTCTAAAGGAACATCGCACAAGCCTGAAAGATACTGCTGTAAATCTATAAACATATTTTCATGTTGTAAAATTTTCTTATTAGGAAGTATAAGCTCTGATTTATTATTTTTAGTTTTTTCTAGCTCATTTACACTTTCTAAACTCTCTGTTTTATTTAGATTTATCAAACATTCTGAGTACTGCAAATAATCAGTCTGTTTTAAAGCGAATTCAGTAAGCTCTTGACTAACTTTAATTTTTAATTCATCCCCATAAATCACCAATTTTCTTTGTAAATAAGTTAATTTACCATACTTCAGTTCTGCGGCTTTTTTAAGGTTATAGTCTTTCTCAGCTTGTGCAATCTCAGCATTAATGGTATCAATGGTATATTGCAATTCTGCCAAAGGATTAAATTCTTTTTCGTATTTTCCTGCGATAACAAGTGCTGCTTTAATTTCAAATTGCTCACACTTGGCAATATCAATTATGCGATTAATTTTATTTGCATCCTTCAGTACAGAAAAACTGACTTTATCTTCGACTTTTTTTGCTGTTTCTTCAATCCAATTTAGAATATTCCAGGCATGGATGTATTGTTGAACGTATTTTAAACTTAAAGCACTTCCAATAGCTTTCATCAGTGAATCATAGAATTTCTGCCCAAGCTTTGCTATGATTTTCTCTGAAGTTACGCTGGGGTGACGTAAATATAGCTGGATAACAGCATAATAAGCGGCTACACGTGCAGATGCACGAACATGAATCTCGAAACTCTTCACTGAAAAATTAACCCCAGGGGTACTTTCTTGTAAAGTATTTGTACAGACATAGATCAATGTTTCTATATCTGCACCTAATTTACTAATAAATCCACTATGATAAAGTTCGGTTGCTTGCTGTAATGTTGGGACATACTCCTCTTGAGCCAAACGCTTGCCTAAGTCACAACCAAATTCGTAAGCTGATTTATCGTCAAGATACTCCAAATTTTCGGTGTCTAAAAATAATGGGCGAATAGCGTTGAGTAAATCAATAAGTTCGTCAAGCTTTTTTGTTATTTCCATAAATCAACTCTCCAATACAATTACTACGTGAGTACAAGTAGTTTAGCTTATGTTTAACAGTATATTCACGTAAAATAAGTATATTGTAGCAACTAGTTGGATTAATGTAAGCCAGACTTTAGGCTGGATAGAGTAAAGCAAAACCCAACACCCAAAAGTTTTAATTAACATCGCATCTCATCGCTGGAAATTCCCCTTTAGTACTTCGGACGAAAAGAGCGATCACACTCCGACAAATATTCCAAACTACTCTACCTTAATGTATGTCATAATTACTGCTAAAAGCTACTGTATGCCGACCAATTTAACGTAACTTTGTATGAGTGAAGAAATAAACTTGACTCCCACAGTCAAGCAGAAAATTTCTCAGAAGGCAAACCAGTTCACAGAATCAGTCATTCGAGAAATGACTAGAGTTGCATTACAATATGGTGCGGTGAATCTGGCGCAAGGATTTCCTGATTTTCCTTGTCCTGATGAATTAAAGCGGGCAGCTTGCCAAGCAATAGAGGAAGACGTTAACCAATACGCGATCACTTGGGGAGATAAACCTTTCCGTCACGCTATAGCAGAGAAAGTCAAGTGGTATCTGGGTTTAGACATAGATCCTGAACGACAAATCACCGTCACCTGTGGTTCGACAGAAGCAATGGCTGCTGTAATGCTAGCAACTCTGAATCCGGGTGATGAAGTGATTGTATTTGAGCCATATTACGAAAACTATGGTCCCGATGCAGTTTTGGCTGGTGCAATTCCTCGTTATGTGTCGCTGCATCCGCCTGAGTGGACATTTGATGAAACAGAACTACGTCAGGCGTTTAATGAACGCACAAAAGCCATTATCATTAACACACCCCATAACCCAACAGGTAAAGTCTTTACTGGTGAAGAACTCACCCTAATTGCTGAACTTTGTCAGAAGTGGGATGTCTTGGCATTCACAGATGAAATCTACGAACACATTCTTTATGACAAAACGCAGCATATTGCAATGGCGACTCTGCCAGGAATGTCTGAGAGAACTATCACTATCAATGGTCTTTCCAAAACCTACAGTGTCACTGGTTGGCGAGTTGGTTACATCCTAGCAAATTCAGAATTAACAGGAGCAATTCGCAAAGTTCATGATTTTCTCACCGTTGGCGCACCTGCACCCTTGCAAAGGGCTGGAGTCGCGGCGATGCAACTTCCTGTTAGCTACTATGAGGAATTGGCAAAGCTTTACCACCAAAAGCGAGACGATATTCTGCGGATTTTGGATGCAGTGGGAATTCCCTATTTTATTCCAAAAGGAGCTTACTACGTGTTTGCTGACATCTCATCTTTTGGTTACAAAAATGATCTAAAATTTACTGAGTATTTAATCAAAGAAATTGGTGTTGCCGTAGTTCCGGGTTCCAGCTTTTTCTCGCAATCAGAGGCGGGTAAAAATTTTATTAGATTTTGTTTTAGTAAGAAACCAGAGACTTTGGCAAAGGCAGGAGAGCGGTTGTTGAAATTAGAATCAACTCTACAAACGGCATCGTTGTGACAAACATAACTTACACTTTCTCTGCCTCATGAAATTCTCCAACACATTATGGAAGCCAGTGATACCCGTCAAGCTGACTTAGTAGGGATTATCGGTTCTTCCGGTGTAGTGTCTGAGGTTGTGAATGGTAAGCGTTCGATTAGCAAAGCACAAGCGAAAGCACTTGGTGATTATTTCAAGGTGTCACCTAGTCTGTTTATTTGAGCCTTCAACATCCAAAAACACCTGTAAAGCCCTTAGCTGGACTGGTTGTCGAAATTAAGATACGCTACTACTGTTTTACAAACGTCCAGCTAACAAAACAAAAGCCAGAAATTTATCCTGGCTCATTACGAAATAGACAAACGGAAAATTAAAGATTTCAAACCCTTGTCTTGCGGGTTTTGTATGTATAGCCGCACCTGTGGCAAGTACAACATACCAGAACTAGACTGCCACCTGCTCACGAGAAGCCGCAGCTGTGCTAAACTTATTCGCTGGACGAGGTAATCCGAGATTCTCGCGCAGGGTTCGCCCTTCGTACTCAGTCCGGAATAATTCGCGGCGTTGCAGTTCGGGAATCACCAGTTCTACAAACTCATCCAAACCACCTGGTAAATAGGGTGGCATAATATTGAAACCATCTGCGCCGCCGTTGACAAACCAGTCTTCAAGCTGATCGGCAATCTGTTGCGGTGTTCCTAATATTGTTCGATGTCCCCGCGCACCAGCGATCGCCAAATACAACTCCCGAATAGTTAAATTCTCTCTTTGGGCGAGGTCGGTTACAAGTTTCAAGCGACTTTTTGCAAGTTCAGTGTCTGGCAAATCCGGCAGGGGACCATCCAGAGGGTAGCCGGATAAATCGACTCCACCCACCAACCCTGAGAGTAAACCCAATCCAACCTGCGGATGGATTAACTCTTGAAGCTGCTCATATTTGTCCTTCGCTTCCTGGGAAGTCCTGCCAATGACTGGGAACACACCTGGCATAATCTTGAGATGGTCGGGAGAACGTCCGTATTTAGCCAGTTTTCCCTTCACACCTGCATAAAAAGCTTGGGCTTCCGCAAGCGTTTGCTGGGCGGTAAAAATCACCTCCGCTGTCTGTGCTGCAAGTTCCTGCCCGTCATCGGAAGACCCAGCTTGAATGATCACCGGATACCCTTGGATTGGACGTGCTACATTCAACGGACCGCGTACCGAAAAATGCTCGCCCTTGTGGTTGGGAATATGCAGCTTGTCAGGATCGAAGTAAATCCCTGACTCCTTATCGCGTAAAAAGGCATCGTCTTCCCAACTATCCCAAAGCGCTGTTACCACATCGACAAACTCTTTGGCACGCTCATAGCGCAGCGTATGCTCCATGTGCTTTTCACGACTGAAGTTTTGCGCTTCCGCAATAGTTGCGGAGGTGACGAGATTCCATCCGGCGCGACCACCGCTAAGATAATCTAATGAAGCAAACTTGCGGGCGAGGTGAAAAGGTTCGTTGTATGTAGTTGATACCGTCGCCGTCAACCCAATGCGTTCGGTTACTACAGACAGAGCTGATAATAAAGTGAGGGGTTCAAAGTGTACAACCGACGTACGGCTCAAAGCCTCAGTTCCTTTACCGCGATCGCGCACAGCTACACCATCGGCAAAGAAGATCATGTCAAATTTTCCTCGTTCTGCCGTCTGCGCGATTTGCTTAAAATGCTGGAAGTTCAAACCGCCATCTGCTCGCGCATCTGGGTGTCGCCACGCTGCAACATGATGACCAGAACTCATCAAGAATGCACCCAGTCTCAGTTGCTTTTTTTTCTTACTCATTTTTTCTATCTTCAACTGCATATACTAAAGGGCTGCAAGATCCCCAACAACTTTTGTGAAGTCGGGGATCTGACCAACCTAACCTTTGATACTCAAGCGGTGACTAAAGTGGGGATATATGTAGAAGAGTTCCCCTTTATTGCCTCACTATGTTTGCCATCGATACCAACTGGAGTATCGCCGACGATAGTCACTCGCTGAACATGACGGGGCTGGTTGCCGTAATCGTAAATTGCATAATGTTGAGTGGCGCGGTTATCCCAGAATGCCACGTCACCAACTTGCCAACGCCAACGAACTGTATTTTCCGGACGTGTCACATATGACTGCAACAGTCGGAGAATGTCGTCCGATTCAGTCGTTGATAGTCCCTTGATCTGGCGAACGAAACCACCAATGAATAGTATGCGCTCCCCAGACTCAGGATGGACGCGCACTACTGGATGCAGAGTTTCGTATACAGTTGATGTGAAGACTTTCCGGTAAGCCTTAGTCTCTTCAGAAAGGTCTACTGCGGCTTCTGCATAGTCATAGGCATTACTATGTACAGCCCAAAGTTCGTCAGCGAGATTACGTAGATGTATTGGTAAATTTTGGTATGCAGCAACCGTATTTGCCCAGATAGTATCGCCTCCAGCTGGGGGAATAACAAGCGTCCGTAAAATAGAGCCGAGTGGCGGGCGGTCTACAAATGTGACATCAGTATGCCAGTTGTTCGCACGGGTGGCGGTTCGACCGTAATTCAGGTCAAGGACTTCTGGGTGTCCTGGGAACGATGGTACTGTGGGGTGAGCCGTGGTAACTTCACCAAATCGACGAGCAAAGGCGACTTGACCGTTAGCATCAAGTTGCTGATTACGGAAGAAGATTACCTTGTATTGAACTAGGGTTTTGCGAATATCGCTGATGATATCGTCGCTGAGGTTAGCGCTGAGGTCAACACCGACTATTTCCGCACCGATGCGTCCGGCGACTGGTAGAAGATCAAAGTTTTTAGAACTCATGTGTTTGTATCTCCGGTGATGGTTATAGTTTGTCATTTGTCAATAGCAAAGGATACTGAAGAAATGACGGTCAAGATAGTTATGTAAGACTTACGCACTCGTCATGAAAAAACGAAGCACGTCCCTTGCGCGTCTTTGCGATTGAGAAGCAAAGAGGTTAACAAGAGTTTTTGCGTGAGTTTTGTTATGTTTAGTTGCACTCACTTATTAATAGAGTGATGCCAACACTTTATCGGCAGCTGCCCGGAATGCTGTGGCAGCACCGGCGCTCATATCGCGGGGCGCACAGATGCGATTCCTTACATAGGCGAGTGTTATGGCTCCAACAGCAGCTACAATCGGATCGATACCTTCCTTGCCACCCGTGCGTCCACCCGGTAAGGGTGCGCCATTTCCATTGATCAGATACTCTGCCAGCAGTCTGAGGTGCAGATCAACCGCTTCTTTAACGGCTGAAGTGTCGCCATCTATCGCCAATGCTTGCACCCCGGAGTTTTTTAGGATGTCTCCAATCGCAACTTCCCGATTATCACTCAGTCTCTCTGCGGCTTCTGCCCGATATTGAATGGACTGGCTGTCTGCTGGGGAAAGAGGCAATGGATTCCCTACAGGTTCTAAGCCAAATCTGCGACGCACGAGTAAATTGTTGGTAATATTATCCGATTTGACGCGGTGATAGGCGGGACGCTGGTTGATTGCCTCAAACCAAGTGTTAATGCGAGGGAACCGCGCATTTCCCTTGATGTGATATCCCCGGTACACGGGTAAGTTAGCCGCAAATCGGTCTAGATGTGGGCTATATATAATGTCTACTAGGCTAAAAGTTGACACAAAATAAGAACCAGGATATTTAGCCAAGGCTTCCTCAAGCTCGTCTAATTTAGCTTCAATCGCTGCCTGTAAAGAAGCTAACTCGTCATATTCCGCAGTGCTTGCCCTCAAGAATTTGTGGGCAGCACTTAGAAAACCGCCGGTTTCGGCATCCTCAATTAGCTGTTTTGCAACAGCGTTTTCCTCTGGATCAACAGGAAGCAGGGATGAGCCAAATCGTTCTTCTAAAGCGTATAAAATGTCTTTGGACTCATAGACTAATTCGCCCTCAATTTTTGCGGCAGGGACAAGCGCTGTGGGAACTAGGTCGGTGTACCATTTGGGCTTGTGCGTCAAATCGATAAACTCCGTTTCAAACGGAATTTCCTTTTCTTCTAAGGCAAACCAAACCCTTTCGCAGAAGGGACACCAGGAGTTGGTATCCCGGTAGAGCAACACGGGCGGTGCTGTATCTGGAGGCAGTTTATGGAGACTGCTAGGGATGGGAGCGGTAGAAGGCGACTGTCCCGGTCTACGTACCCGTCGAGCGGATGTATTTTTTTGGGCAACCTCAAACAGTTGTTCCCAACTGGATACTGTGTTCTGAATCGACATATTTCACCTTTTAAGTCTGATTAAGTTAATCTACTTAGTTAGGAAAATAGTATTTTATACTTATCTGGAAGACCAGAAAACACAAATAAATTTAGGTCTTTCGGTAAAGGCAATCCTTCCCCGTGGTAACGATGAATACCTACTCCCATATCTCCTGTAAGAGTAAGCCGAAAGTTAACTTCCTCAAAATCAGCATCGCGGAAAACTTTGCGGACAGTTTCTGAGTGGGGAACACCGTTTGAATGACCACGAGTCCAGATGATGAAGGAGCCTTTTTTAGATAAGAAAGGAAGGTTCCCAATCAATCGTTTAAGTTCTGCTTCGTCAGACAGATTGCCAAATATGCCACAAACAATTACTATGTCTGCTGGCACTGCTCCTGTATAGTTAGAGGAATCAGTCGCATCGCCATTAATAAACTCAAGTTGCTTTGACAAACCTGCTGATTCTATAGCTGCTCGTCCCCGTTCAAACAGTTGCGGGTTTAGTTCAACGAGTCGTGCATATACATCCTTTGCGCGAGGATGGCTATAGAGCGTCGAGAGTAAATCTCGTCCATCACCTGCACAGAGGCTGACTACACGAATTATTCCTGGGTTAGACGCATCAATCGCACTCCTAATGTATTCCTGAACGATTTGCAGTCGCTGCTGCAATTTTGGGTCTGTATTGTATAGATCGTGCCATTCAAACCAATCTTTAGGCATAATCAGCGCTCCTTTATATTATTTTTGACTGATTGTTGGCGGAGTAATTGCTGCGTATTGTTCAGGTGTTAGCATGGCTTCCTCAACATTGAGAGGTTTGGGAAGCAAGCCATTTTTATAGAAGTAATCTACAACTCGCTGTTGTTTCTTAATTAAGTCAGGAGAAATGGCTGTCAATCCATAGCCGCGACGGCTGATTACCAAGTCCATGACATCAGGAGGTAGTTTCTGATACGGTGCGATTAGCTTTGCGGTTTCTTGGGGATGTGCTTCGGCCCAGCGCTCGATTTTATCCATCTCCTCAATGACTATCCGCAGCAATTCGGGATTGTCAATTGCAAACTGCTTTCCGGCTATATAATATCCACCAGGTGAATCAAGCCCTTCGGCATTCTTAATCACTCGTGCTTTACCCAATTTTTCCGCTCGGGCTAGATGGGGATCGCCAGTTACCCAAACGGGAATTTTGCCTGACAAAAACGCACTACTAGCTTCTACGTTGGGTATACTCTGGACTTGAATATCGCTATATTTCAAACCCGCATCTTCCAAAGCTCTAAGAATGAAATAGTGAGAGGCAGAAGCTTTTTGGAAGACTACTTTTTGCCCTTTGATGTCTTTGATGTTTTTGATAGGAGAATCCGGCGGGACAGCGATCGCACTTTTTCTACCGTCACTTCGTTTACCAACAATATAAACGATCTGAGCGCCAGCTGCTTGAGCGAAGATGGGGGGAGTTTCCCCCACAGAACCCAAATCTATTTTGCCGACATTCATCGCTTCCATCAACTGCGGACCTTGGGCAAATTGCCCCCATTCCACCTTGATACCCAAGGGTTCCAGACGCTTTTCCAATACTTTTGTTACCCTAACCAAATCGCCAGCTTGTTGATACCCCATGCGGAGAACTTTGGTCTTAATTCCAGATGTCTTGGTGTCTGATACTTGGTTAGCAGGAGATTGGTTTTGTTGCGTGCAACTGACTAACGTCAACGAAGTTGCTAGAGTTAACAATCCTGGCACTAAAAGCAGCGTAAAGCGGCGAAAGATTTTGAGAGACTGAGGTTTGACTACAGCAACCATAGGTTTTTTCTTAATCAATAAGTGTTGCAACCATCAATGGAGACTCCGAATATGAGGTAACTTTTAGGGGGCATGGAAAACAATTGATCAAGGCAAAACTCAAAATTTTAAGAAAGAGTCAGGTGGACAATGCCCACCCAAACCCAAGTAGCCCTAATCGTTGTCAAATCAAATAAATTTGCTCTCTTAGCGACCAACACTCACCAGATATTCTTGAGCTTCTTTCTCAATTAGCGTACCCTTGAAGAAGTCACGATTGAGACTGGTGTACAATTCCAAAGGATGGATAGATAAGAAGTAACGCAAGTCTTCTTCGCTGAGAATGCCACGTTCCACAAAGCTATAAGCGTTGGAGGTGACAGCTGTGATATCTGGCACATCCCAGTGACCGGAATCGGAACCCAAGAAGGCTTTTACTCTGTCACCAAATGGATTCGCTTTTTGATGGAAGGCATAGGCAACGCGGGTGTCGTCTGATTCTGTGCCAAAGTAGAAGTGATTTAGGAAGCGATCGCGCACATCTTCCGGTTTTGTAATTCCAGCTTCTGCAAATTCATTGAGATCACCTGGATCTTCCGGTGCAAAGTATTTTCCGTGGAAGCCTAAACCACTACCAATTTCCTCAAAGCGATCGCTCAATTCTGCTCCACCATAACGAGCGAACAGTTCGCGCAATTCTTCCTTATTTACGTTCCCTGGATGATTGTTCTGTAAAATTTCCGGATTGCGAGTTTCCCAGTACCATATGATATCAGTATAAAGACTTGCGCCCCAAGCAGAACCACCTTCTAGGAAAGCAAACTTCAAGGTAGGGAAACGGCGGGTAACACCACCAAAAAACAGTGCTTTGCAGAAGGCTTCACCCGCTGAGGCAAAGTGTCCAATATGATTGTATTGGTAATTAGAAATCGAGCGGCGAGCAGTCCAACCCATACCAGAAGCATGGGTAGTCGGGACAACTTTCAATTCCACACACTTTGCCCAGAAGGGATCGTAATCATAAGCGCTATCCAAGGCAAAGGTATCAATCCAGGTTGCTTCCCGTTGCACTTCTTCAGGATATTTCTCAAAGCCAGGAATAACGCGGGTGACGTAACCAGGAATTTGAATCGCTTTGAGTCCCAGTTCTTTAACTGCATATTCTAATTCCTCAATTCCTTCTTGGGGTGTATTTAGAGGAATTGTGGCAATAGGAGTGAGGCGATCACTATAAGCACGGAATATATCTGCATGATAAAGGTTCGCCGCACGGCAAACAGCCCGCCGCATTTCTTCGTTCTTGATTTGCGGTGCTAGCGTTGCCAAATTCGGATACAGCACAGCAAAGTCTGTCCCCGCTTCTTGTAACCGTTCATGCAGCAGCTTTGGCAGGCTGATAGTTGCCAGATTTAACGTGTCCTTAGTAGGACGACCCCAGAAGGGAGGACGAGCTGTACGATAAGTACGGCGTTCTTCCCAAGTTTGCTGGAACCAACGATAACGTCCAGCACCAGGTAGATGCGATCGGAAGCTATCGGCAATCTTAGAACCACCCACTTGAGCTAAATAATCGAGAAAGGCTGGCTCAAATTCCTGGGTATGGACATCAGTATCAATGATGGGGTAACCTAGTTGCTCCCGAATCTGTGCTGATCGAGACTTCTTTGTGGGACGTTCAAGCGCAATTGTCATGATAATTTCTCCACAGTTATGTCACTCGTTGACTTTCACAAGTCGTAAACCCTGACGAAAATCGAGCTTCATGATCGAGCAAAAATTGAAAATCTGGCATGGGATAACTTTTTACCATGCCTGTATATACTCAGAGGATTTTCTGGAGGAAAATTCAATGCTGTTTTTGTGCCAGCAATACCCGGAAAAAAACGGGCGTTGCTAGATTGCTCAAAGTGTCTGAGTGATTGCTCTGTGCAATACTTGCACAGAAAAAATACTGTTTGTCTACCAAACTATCGGATTTTTATTGATCAGTAGTATGACACACCAAGAGCGACAAGACAAGTCTTTAGTAAACAAACTATACGTTAATCTAAGTTTTTGGTTTGCTAACTTTTAGATAAAATAAATAAAAACCCAAGAAGGCTTTCATTACTTTTATCAGGTAATCTCTATTTGGAATACACTATCAGTGTATAATACTGTAATTAGATCGATATACCGTATTATAGAGCTTGGCTGGTGTAGATACCTGCCAGGGAAAATTCTAAATTTCCATAGATAAATTCGGGAGGCGTTGCAATCCTAATAAGCAAATTCTCACAATATCTCTGAGTAATAATACTTCGCGTTACCCCACACTTGAGCGCAACTTCATAAGATAAGCACAATATTTACTAGGATTGCATTCCATGAGCAACATAGAACTTTACTTCGCTAAAGGCTCTACCTTCTCCCAACGAACTCGTGTTGTTTTGCTGGAAAAAGGAATTGACTTTACTCCGATTGAAATTGACTTACAGAACAAACCGGATAAGTTTACACAGATTTCTCGCTATGGCAAAGTCCCAGCCATCAAACATGGGGATATTGAGATATATGAGTCTGCCATCACCAATGAGTATCTAGATGAAGTCTTCCCGGAACCACCTCTATTGCCCCACGATCCGGGAGCGAAAGCGATCGCCCGTATCTGGATCGACTACGCCAACACTCGCCTTGTACCTGCTTTTAATAAATTCCTACGGGGTAAAGATAGCACTGAACAGGAACAGGGACGAAGAGAGTTCCTAGAATCTCTCTTATATATAGAGCAAGAAGGATTAGGCAAGCTATCCGGTGATGGTCAGTACTGGTTAGGGGATAAACTGAGTTTAGTTGATATCAGCTTTTATCCTTGGTTTGAACGCTTGCCCCTTTTGGAACACTTCCGTAAATTCACACTACCAGCAGAAACAGCTCGCTTGCAGCAATGGTGGAATAAACTGCGCGATCGCCAATCAATTCGGGAAGTTGAAAATCCCGTCAGCTATTATTATAGAGCGATTTACCAAGATTCTCGGTGAACCCACAGCAGTGGGTGCTGCTCAAAAGTAGGGCAATGCTTTCTTACAGCGTGGTTTGTCACCAAAACATTGAACACAAGGATGCAACCTATGAGCCTATCCAGCCCAATTTTATCTAAACCCGTCTTAGAGGATTTGCCTTATGTTGAGGCAGTTCTCAATTACCTGACTCCAATGGCAGAGAAGCCTGTTAACTACACCTACGAACCACCACCAGGTGTTCCAAGACAGAACGGAGTATACGAGGCGCACAAGCTGCCGATTCGCAATGCTAGAGCGATTGCACAAGATTTATCCTTAGAGCGAGAGGGCTTTGCTTACGCCGCCCACAAAAGCGCCGTCCGCGACTTTTACGATGAGGACGAGGTACGTCGCGTCTACTACCCAGAAGCCGAAAAACTTTTGGCAGATGTGACGGGCGCAAAAAAGGTATTGGTGTTCGATCACAACGTTCGTAATATTGAGCGGGCGAAGCAGGGTGCAAAGGAGCCAGTAAAGCGGGTACACAACGACTTCACCGCCAAGTCCGGTTATAGTCGCGCCCGTGCTGTGCTGACAGCATTTGGTACAGATGACGCTGACGAGCTTCTGCAGCATCGGTTCAGCGTTGTCAACGTCTGGCGACCGATTGCTAAACCAGTGCAAGAGTCTCCATTGGCAGTGTGTGATGCGCAAAGCATAGCGCCCCAAGACTTGGTAGCTGGCGACCTCGTATACCGTGATCGCGTTGGCGAGACTTACGCGATTACATACAACCCGACGCACCGCTGGTTCTACTTTCCGCAATTGCAACCGAACGAGGCGCTATTTATCAAGTGCTTCGATTCTGCGGAGGATGGACGGGCGCGGTTTGCCGCCCACACTGCGTTCGACGACCCGACAAGCCCGCCGGACGCCCCACCGCGCCAGAGTATTGAACTGCGGGCGTTAGTTTTTTATGCCAACTAGTACTCGATCACAGCAACTTTGATGGGTTAAAAACGAACTGCCAAAGCGCCAAGAACGCAAAGGAAGAGAAAGAAGAATAAATATAAAAATGTGTTTACCCCGCAAAGTTGTTGTGGTTAACTCTAGCAGTTTGTGTGATTAATTTTGAGGGGTTGCAAGATTCCCGACTTCACAGAAGTCGGGAATCTGATTATTCATAACCTCTCACAACTAATGAAACAAACCACTAGTGCTGTATAAGTGAGCGCTAGTCAGATTGTTATAAGTAGACCTCTCCATAGTGCAATTTGTTAAGCGTAACAGCTTAACTTTTGCTGGTAGCCGTCCTTTTTAAGCACCTTCAGCAGGTCTAAAAATTTCACTCTTCAACAAACTAGTACAGTGCGGCGTAAGTTTAGATAGGGTTATACTGCCAAACGCTTCCCCTTAAAAGTCCATATTTACACCCTAACCGAATTTACGCTTTGGAGTACTAGAAGAAATACAATACCGATGAAAATATCATTCCTTGCACAACGTCGCACTGCATTAAAGCGCCTTGTCCAATATACAGTGGTGGGATTGTTTGCACTATCAACTGCCTTGGCTGTTAGTTTTGTGCAAAGCACCCAAGCCCAAACCACACCAAGATTTAAATCCACAGTAATTAATTTGGCTTATCAAACCTCTGGGGATATAGTCAAAGCCAAAAAAGTTGTAGAGCCACGTTTCAAGGCATTGGGTGTTACTGTGAATTGGATTGGACCATTCCCCGCTGGACCGCAACTCATAGAAGCGATGAATGCAGGTAGGGTTGATATCGGTACTGTGGGAGAGACACCACCAATATTTGCCCAAGCTGCGGGGATAACAGAAGTCGTTTATATTGCTGCACGCAGACCCAGCAAAGGTCTGAACCAAGGCATTGTGGTGAGAGATAATTCTCCTATTAAGAAACTATCGGATATTAAAGGTAAGAAAGTAGCTTTTCAAAGAGGATCGAATGCACATTATTTATTAGCAAAAGCTTTAAAAGAGGTGGGCTTAAAAATCGCTGATGTTCAAGTCCTTGGTCTGACTCCATCTGAAGCCCGCGATGCTTTTATTCAGAACAAAGTTGAGGTTTGGGTAGGAGGGGATCCCTTTTTAGCTCTTGTAGAAAAAAGCATTCCTATTCGCAATCTCAGAAATGCCGGAGGGATTAATACTCTAGGTGGATTTTATATTGCTAGGCGTGAATTTATCACTCAAAATCCCGAATTGACGCGAGTGTTTTTAGAGGAAGCAGACAAGGTGGGAGAATGGGCTGATCAAAACCCAAGCGAAGCTGCCAAACTTCTTGCTCCTGAGTTGAAAATTGACCAATCTGTTTTAGAAACAGTCGCACGTCGAACCGTTCGTCGATTAAGAAAACTGACACCTTCCATCATTGCCGAACAACAACAAGTTGCTGACTTTTATTTCCAAGAAAAAATCATCCCTCGCAAGGTAGATATTAAGGGGGCTGTCCCAACTCAACTATTGCAAGCCATTACACCTGGGAGGCTCAATTAGTTTTTAAATCTGAATGTATTTGTAGTTGACGATATAAAGACTTTACAGCGTTTTTCAATTGATTTCATTCCTTCACTCTCTGTCTCAAACGTACTCTAATAAGCTGAAAATTGCTGTAAAGTGCGTTTGCCGTATTTAATATAGATACGCGTTGTATTGCCTAATGAAAATGCAAAACATCAACTTGATTGTCAGACCGTATCAAGAGCAAGATGAGGAACAAGTTATCAAGTTGTGGCATTGCTGCTGTTTAGTTGTGCCTTGGAATGATCCCAAACGTGATATTTGGCTCAAGTTGCTCTTTCAGCCAGAATTATTTCTGGTTGGTCTGATTGATTCTCAAGTAGTTGCTACCATCATGGCAGGATATGAAGGTCATCGCGGTTGGCTTAACTACTTAGCCGTAGAGCCAAACCATCAACGGCAGGGTATAGGTCGGTATATGGTAGAAGAAGCGATCGCTAAACTCAAAGATTTAAATTGTCTCAAAATTAACTTACAGATACGCACATCCAACACAGCCGTTATCGAGTTTTACAAGCGCCTTGGTTTCAAAATGGATGATGTTGTTAGTATGGGTAAGCGGCTATAAAAAACTAAGACACTGCAACGCCAAATTTGTTAATTAACCGCAGAGAATATATAGGACTCCTATTTGATTTTTGAAAAAAACTCCGTACACCTTTATTCCTTCTTCCCCTTCGGGTTCGCCAGTCCCCCATCGTGACGGAGACCGCCAAGACGGGGGCTGGTCTCACCTGTTGCCTGTTGCCTGTTGCCTGTCTCCACGAGTGATTCAGATATCAAATCGGATTGCTATATCCCTCTTCTGTCACTTTCCGGGTGAGCAATCTCTGGAAGGCTTATCAGGCAAACAATACAAGCTATCCTATTAGAAAAAAATGGGTGTGGTCTTTATTATTAGAAAAAAATTGTGCGATCCCTTACCAAATAAAAGCTCTAGAATTCAAAAATGGTAAATGTTTTCGGAGAGTGACAGAACAGGGATATAGCAATTCTAAATCATTTGTAAAACTCTCTGTTTTCCTCCTCTGTGTTCTGGTGGATCTGTGCGGTTTATTCACGCTTAGTTTATTTTACAAATCAGATAAGACTGCTATAGAAAAAAGATGTTAACAGATAAGCGATTAGAATTATCATATAATTATTAGTTAACCTAATTGTTAGCATCACACATTAAAACTCCCCTCATGAAAATTTGGAATAGACAACTAGGCGATCGCGTAAGTAATATCACTTACCACTATTTACCTGCCTTGCGTTGGCGTAATTTTCGCCTGTTTTTTGGGGGACAGTTACTATCAATGTCTGGGACATTTATGACCCAGCAATTAACTATTCCTTGGCTGGTATACGATTTAACTAAATCGGCTTGGTTGTTGGGAGTTGCAGGCTTTGTACAATTTTTACCTACGTTATTAGTGATTCCGTTTTCGGGCGTATTGTCTGATCGCTGGAGTCGTCGTGATTTATTAATGCTAGTGCAGATATTGGGAATTAGCGTTTCCCTGGCATTAACGATTCTTACCTTTAGGAATTCGATGACGTTTCCCATCCTATTGGTACTGAGTGTTCTCAATGGTTTTCTCAAGGGATTAGATATGCCCGTGCGTCATACAATCGTCACCGAAACCGTAGACGATCGCGCCGATTGGAGTAATGCGATCGCCTTGAATTCAGTGATGTTAAGTTCCTCGCTGGTATTGGGGCCCGCTATGGGCGGGATTTTGATTGCGACGCTAGGGGTGAAATATTGTTTTCTCTACGATACCCTCAGCTATATTCCTGCCATTTTTACCCTGCTAGCAATGCGGCTGAAAGTCAGACCGATGCAGACTCTTACGAGCCTTAGTGATACTTTGCTGAAATTGCGGGAGGGCTTTGAATATGTCTCTAAATTCCAGCCGATTAGAGCAATTTTATTAATGCTGGCCTTAGAGGGTTTAGTCGGGATGTCTCATGTCGCGCTCATGCCCGTCTTCGCGGCTAAGATTTTAAATGGGGATGCAACTACGATGGCTCACCTCAGCACCTCAGCACCGATTGGATCGTTGCTTGCTTGTTTGTATCTGAGTGTCAGGCGAGGGATTGCGGGCTTAGAGCGTTTGATTGTAGTCGCTCAAGTCTTGATCGGGATAAGTTTGATGTCCTTTTCACTATCGCGTCAAGTTGGGCTATCCATAATCATACTGGTGTTTACAGGTTGCTTTACCATCCTACAGATGACGAGTAGTAATATGATTATCCAAACGCTAGTTGCCGAGGATAAGCGCGGACGGGTAATGAGTTTTTATGCCCTAGCAATGGTGGGTACAATGCCCTTTGGGAATTTGTTAGCTGGAACTTTGGCAGATAATTTTGGTGCGACTAATGCCTTGATTGTCTGTGGTAGTCTGAGTATCTTAGGTGGGCTATGGTTCTGTGCACAATTACCAGCAGTGAGCCGTTGGATTGATCGCTAAATTCCTCTCGTCAAGGCACTTTGCTTGGTATGTTACGCTTGCTTATTCTTTTGAGTTTTACACTCAATTTATGTCAAGATACTTTTACCTGTTCTACCTCTTTCTTCTGTACTTGGTCTATTTCTGGTAACTTTTGCCCTAAAATAATCACTATTCCCATCATTAATAAACTCGTTACCATAATGATGCTCACCACATTTGGATCATCGAAATTACTCGTACCTATTAATAAGGCTGCGGCAAAATTGCGTTGAGCAGTTCCTACTCCTAAAACTCTTTGGGTATCAATACCAGGACCGCCTAAAAGATAACCGACACTAAAGGAGAACACAATAAAAATAGCACAAACAAGGATGACACCAGTTTTCAATAAAATAATAATCTCGTTGAAGTGTACTATCAGCCTGACTACTAAACCTAAAAGCAATCCAAAATTAGATATTTTGAAAGTAATTGGTTGAAGATTAAAAGCGATTGCCTCATATTTTGCCTTAATTAATAATCCAATTCCCAACGGTATTAACATCAGAAATATTAATGGTTTGGCAATATCCCAAGAGTTGACTTGTACACCTTGTAAAACTAATGGTAGTACGAGCGGCATATAAAAGATTGTACCAAACATTAACAACATCATCAGTCCTGCAGAAAAGGCTAAATTTCCCTTAACTATTTGGGCAAGTTTTGGTAAAGCTGGAGGACCAGATGCCAATGCCATGATCAGCAAACCATCTTTCACAGGTTCGTTAAGAGGTATTATTTGCAGCAATAAATACACAAAAAGTGGTACTAGGACAAAATTTGTCAGCAGCGAGAAAATCACCAAGCGGATATTACAAAGAGGTTGCCAAATCTGCTGTACAGTTAACTTTAAACCTGTGCCAAACATCGTGGCTACAACAAACGCTAGGAATGCTAATTTGTCAAGGATTGGGATAATTTCGTTCATAAATTTTTGAGGAGACGCCCTGTTAAAAGTAATAATTTTGTTAGTGATGAACAATTACGAAGTATAGAGGCAATTCATGAATTGCCCCTACATTTTTTAATTCAAATTCAGGGTAACTTTCTGTAAATTACCTGTGAATGCAAACGGTACTTGATAAGTTTCAACCACAGGAGTACCTGTATCTCGACCAACATCGAAGGTTTCATCTAAAGCCAAGCGATAGGGTACAGTTTTTTCAATTCGACCTGAAGCTACCTGTTGCTCATTGATAAATAACTTCCCAGTTCCTCCTGCACCAACTTCACCACCGTCGTAATCAAAATCAAATCGGATTGTTGATTTACCTGGGGATAATTTTTGAGGAGATTGAATAATATAACGTTGTGCATTAACAAAGTTGTAGACATATGTTAATTTGCTATCTTCAAGGAAAAAGCCCCAACCAGCAAAACGTCCCCCTTGGGTTAGTAGCACACCTTCAGCACCACTTTCTGGAATCTCTACATTAGCCGTGATGCTAAAGGATCTATTTTTCAGACTTGGTGCGCTACCTTCTGGGATAGGTTCTACACCAGGATAGTAAGTAAAAGTTGTGCGCCCTGAGGCTGGAGAGGGGCGACGACTGACATCAAACCGTTCAGAGACGCGATCGTCTAATGGTAAAACTTGATATTGACGTGCTTGTGACAAAAACAAGTTTTGCAGTTTTTCCAGTTTCTCTGGATTTTCAGCCGCTAGGTTATTGGCTTCACTGAAATCTTCCTCAATGTTATACAGTTCCCAAGGATCTTGTTGGAAGTCAGCATTGATTGTACCCTGCCAAGGTAATCGAGGATGACGAGCGGCGGCTACCCATCCGTGATCATAAATAGCCCGGTTGCCGAACATCTCGAAATACTGGGTTTGACGATGGGAAGGCTGATCAGAATTATCAAAGGTGTAGACTAAGCTAGTACCTTCAAGTTTCTGTTGCTTCACCCCGTTAACTTCAGTAGGTACAGTAATTCCCGCAGCCTCTAAAATTGTGGGGGTAATATCAATGACATGATGGAATTGATTCCGTATTCCACCACGATCTTTAATTCGATTACCCCAAGTAACGATCAAGGGATTACGAGTACCACCAAAGTGAGAGGCGATTTGTTTTGTCCATTGAAAAGGGGTAGCGCCTGCCCATGCCCAGGCTGCATGATAATGATTAAAGGTTTTGGGACTGCCTAAGTCGTTCAAGTCAGCCAGCAGTTGCTCTCGGCTTTCGGGTACTTTATTGAAAACTTTTAATTCATTGACGCTACCTGCTAAACCGCCTTCTGCACTGGCACCATTATCACCGACGATGTAGAAGATTAGGGTGTTGTCCAATTCACCAATTTGGTCAATCGCATTAATCAATCTTCCGACTTCAAAGTCGGTATGCGCTAAAAATCCCGCAAATACTTCCATTTCATGGCCATAGATTCTTTGGTCTTCTTTGGATAAGGAATCCCAAGCTGGCAGTTCTTTGGGACGCGATGTAAGCTGGGCATTAGCGGGAATTACACCCAGTTGTTTTTGACGGGCAAAAGTTTGTTCTCGTAATTTATCCCACCCTTGATCAAATTTGCCTTTATACTTGTCAATCGAGGCTTTGGGGGCGTGGTGGGGCGCATGAGTAGCACCGGTAGCTAAATAGGTAAATATTGGTTTGTCAGGAGCTATAGACTGTTGAGAATGAATCCAGGCGATCGCACGATCTACTATATCTGGAGTCAAATGGTAATCAGGGTTATTAATTGGTGGTGCAACCCGCTGAGTATTTTCTACTAAAGCTGGACTCCATTGATTAGTATCACCACCTAAAAAACCGTAAAAATACTCAAATCCTAAGCCTGTTGGCCAACGGTCAAAAGGACCTGCGGCGCTAGTTTCATAATCTGGTGTGTTGTGCCATTTACCGAAAGCGGCAGTGTTATAACCATTTTGCCGCAATACTTCTGCTACAGTGGCAGCACTCTTAGGTAAGATAGTTGTGTAACCGGGAAAACCTGTTGCTAATTCCTCAACTACTCCTGTACCTACTGAATGATGATTGCGTCCAGTCAATAAAGCTGCTCGTGTAGGTGAACAAAGGGCTGTGGTATGGAATTGGTTGTAACGCAATCCTTTTTCAGCCAAGCGAGTTAAATTTGGAGTTTCTACAGGTCCACCAAAGGTACTCGCTTGCCCAAAGCCCACATCATCCAGTAGCACTAGCAGAACATTCGGGGCTTTTTCTGGAGCGGTGATTGGGGCGGGAAAATCTGGTGTTGACTCAGGGTAAGTGATGCCAATTTTACCCCGGAAGGATGGTTGGGGAATAGGCAATACCTTTGCTGTATCTGCTAAGGCAGGGCTAGTAATCGTTAATAAGCTGATGACAAGAGATACTGCGATGCCTGCGGCGAGCCGAGCGAGCGCCCGTCGTAAAGTTAAACGTAACATATATCCAATTACCTATGACTATTAGACTGTCAACCAGAAATTGAGGGGTTGGTATAGTTTGTAATCAGCGCTGAAGGGCTTACTACGAACCTATCAAAGGAACATTGACAAAGTACTATTCTTCGGGTTCAAATCGATCCTGTTTGTAGATCGGATAGATTCTGATTGCTAGCTTCTACAGGTAAGAATCCACCTGCCTGCATTTTCCATAACCTGTAATAAGCCCCGTTACGTGCGAGGAGTTTGATGTGGGTACCATCCTCAACAATGCGACCTTGGTCGAACACCAAAATGCGGTCTAGATGGGCGATGGTGGACAAGCGATGAGCTACTACAATCACCGTTTTTCCGTGCATCGCTAAATCTAGGGTATCTTGGATCGCTTTTTCAGTGATGGAATCGAGACTAGAGGTAGCTTCATCTAAGATCAGGATTGGTGCGTCTTTGAGGATTACCCGCGCGATCGCAATGCGTTGTCTCTGCCCACCGGACAGTTTCACACCGCGTTCGCCCACCAGAGAATGATAACCCTCTCTCATCGGCACGATAAAATCATGAGCATAAGCCTTACGTGCTGCTTCCTTCACTTCTTCATCACTTGCTTCCACTCGCCCGTAACGAATATTTTCCAGTAACGTGCGATGGAATAGAGACGGATCTTGAGGAATCAAGCTGATTTGGGCGTGTAGGGCATCCTGAGTCATGTCTCGAATATCTACCCCATCAATGAGAATCTGTCCAGATTGTGGGTCGAACAAACGCAAAATCAAATTGACAAAAGTGGATTTTCCAGAGCCGGAAAAGCCAACCAACCCCACACGCTGTCCAGGTGGGATGGTGACACAAAGGTTATGGAATACTTTTTTCTCAGGTGAGTAGTTGAAATTTACTCCCCGAAACTCAATGCGTCCTTGGGTGATTGAGTGGGCGATCGCTTGCTCCCGATCAATTAACTCGTGGGGTTGAACAATGGTGAAGACACCATTAGCGACATTGCCGATATGTTCAAAGAATTCTAGAAAGCGTTTACTTAAATTACGGGCTTCACTGATGATCAACAGCGATAGACTGGTTGCCACCACGAAGTCAGCAGCAGCGATCTTTCCTTGACTCCAGAGGGAGAGTGAGTAATACAGAGTGCCAATTTTCAAAATCGCTGCTGAAATAAACTGAAACCAGCGGATTCGCTCCGAGTGCCAGTTAGATATTCTTACTTCTTTGAGTTCGCGCCCTAATTGCTCATTCAAATAGCGTCGTTCAAAACCCAAGCGAGCAAACAGTCTGCTACTGATGATATTTGTTACTGTATCTACGATGATGCCAGTTGTTTCACTTCTGGCGGCTGCGGCTTTTCGGGAGTAAATTCGGCAGCGAGTTGCTAACCAGAACGAAATACTGACGAATAGAACTGCCCACACTCCCACGAATGCAGCAAGCGGAGGATAGGTGCGATACAGTAAAGTTGTAGCAACGGTATATACGATAATTACTGGCATAAACTCAGTAATCAGCATTTGCATTGTCTGGGTTACACCCAAAGAAGATTCGCTAATCCGATGTGCCAAAGCCCCAGCAAAACTGCTGCTCAGGTAGCGATGGGAATGCTGTTGCAAGTAGGCATATAGACACCGGACTATGTGCTGGCGGTGAATTGGGTGACGGATAGTTTGCAAGAGTCCAGATGATCGCCCGAATACCACTTCACCCACACTCAAGGCGATGAACAGCATTACTGGTTGGCTCACAGCATCAAAAATATGTTTGCTGTCGCCCGCCCGTTGCGTCACGCTGCGGATGATCCCGCCAATGGCATAGGGCAACATAATGCCACAAGTTGCGTGTACTATCTCCAGGAGCGCCATTGCCACATACCACCAGCGAAACTGATTGACAAAATAGCAAATAAACATGAATGGAGTCGGTGGTAAGTTGGGTGCATTGGCAGCACGTTGAAAGGATTGAGATGAACGAGGACGTTTAATTAAAGAACGGCGATCGCGTCGAATCACTTCAGCTTCTCCCTAACATCTGGCAACCGACGTATTAGAATGACATTCATTCCTCTGGAAATGTAGTTATTAAATCGCTTACGCAATAAGTCTGGAACCTCAATCAGTAAAACTTCTTGAAACCCTACTTGTTGATAGAACGATTTCAAATGCTGCCACGGAATACAGTAACAAACTTGATCGGCAAGTTGCTCGGTACAAGCTTGAAGTAGCTGCGTGCCAACACCCTGACGCTGAAACGGAGCTAAAACCTGCATTCCCCGAAGCACAAAGAACCCAGTATTTGGACACAAACGTACTGCACCAACAATTCTCTCCTCCAATTGAGCAATAAATATTAAGGCTTCCTCACTCAGATCACCACCATAACCACACTGATTGTAAAAAGCTTTAATGCTTTGAGCATCATACAATTTTGCTTGGCTAATTTTTAGCATATCGCTCTATAAAATTGCTGGGTTAGCAATCTTAGCGCACAGCATCTCCCCTGCGATATTCAACGGTGATGTCGTCTAGCTTTTGTTTCAAACTGTTATCGAGTTTTACTTCCACTGCTTTGAGGGTGTCCGCAAGTTGTTCTGGGCGGCTAGCGCCAATAATCGGGGCAGTGATAATCGGATTAGCCAGCACCCAAGCTACTGCTAGGATGGTGAGGGACAATCCAGCCAAATCTGCTACTGTGCGTAATTCCTCAACAGTATTAAACTCGCGATCGTGCCAATAACGTTCTTGATAACGTTCTGCGGCTGCACCCAAGGTAAAACGAGTTCCTGTAGTGGGGCCTTGAGCGAGATTGTGCTTACCAGTGAGCAGACCTCCCGCCAACGGATTGTAGGGAATTACACCAAGCCCTTCTTCTTGCGCTAGGGGCAACAGTTCTCGCTCAATTTCGCGGAACAACAAATTGTAGCGGGGCTGAATCGAGACAAAGCGAGTTAGATTACGAACATCGGCGCGACCTAAAGCGCGGCTGAGTCGGTAAGCTAAGAAGTTGGAAACCCCAATGTAGCGTGCTTTACCAGCCCGAACTATCGTGTCCAGTGCTTCTAAGGTCTCATCCAGAGGGGTTGAGGCATCATCAGAGTGCAATTGATACAAATCAACATAATCAGTTCCCAGTCGTCTCAGAGAAGCATTGATCGCATCTAAAATATGTTTGCGCGAAGCACCCTGATCCCAAGGTGCAGGGCCAACCTTGCCTATAGCCTTGGTGGCAAGTATAAAATGTTCGCGTTTGCCTTTGAGCCAGCGCCCAATGATTTCTTCGGTACGTCCGGCTGTGGCAATTCCGCCGCCCAGAGGATAAACGTCGGCTGTATCTAGAAAGTTAATTCCTGCATCAGCAGCAGTGTCAAGAATCTGCCTAGAAGTTTCTTCATCTGTCTGCAATCCGAAGGTCATTGTACCGAGAGAGAGACGGGAAACGCTCAATCCAGTTTTACCGAGCTTAGTTGTTGGTAACGTCATGGAAGTGTTTGTTGTTGTTGATTGAAAAAGCAGAATTTAGAAACACAGACTGTGACGTGCGTTGCACCCCGCTTCTCTACGAGAGGCTACGCCGTTTTCATTCCCGAAGTGCTGTACGCTAACGCAGATTAGTCAGGCTGTATTGCCTTACCCCACCAAACTCGTTTAAACGGCTTGCCCGTTTGCTCGTGCAATATTTCGTAATGTTTTAGTTCTACATCTTTCCAGTCAGATAACAGTAAGACATAAGGCATCAGACAACTAAAGGGACGTTACGACGGCTCTGTGAAACTAGCCATTGTTGCAATTTCGGGTCACTGTAAACTTCATCGGCAATAAAATGATCGCCTTCAGGGAATACTGTAAAGTCCACTGTTCCCCCCAGTCCGCGCAAGGTAGCGACAATCTGCTCTGTATCCTCAATCGGCAGTTTTTCGTCCTTGCCACCTTGGAATATTTGGATGGGAATTTCTTTGAGCGCAGCTAGTTGGGTTTCTTCTAATGTCTTGGGGACACGACCGGAAACTGCTACCAAACCAGCAAAGCGTCCAGGATGGGAAGCGGCGATATGCCAAGCCCCAGCCGTACCTAAGCTGAACCCAGACAAAATCACACGGGATGGATCGATGGGCTGGGAGGCGATCAATTTATCCAGTAAAGCAATCACATCTGATTCTCGCTCTACCCAAGTCTGTCCTTCAGGAAGTTGGGGGGCTGCAAAGACATAAGGTAATGGATCTGACACATCCACTAAACGAGGTAAACCCCATTTGAGCAACACATTTAGATCATTGCCGCGATCGCGTGCTCCATGCAAAAACAGCACAAGGGGCGCGGGTTTGCTGCCAGTGTCAGAGACAGGTGAGAAAAGATAAGGCAAGGAACCATTGCTGATATGTTGGACGGGCATAGTTGTAACTCCTAAATAATTTGGTAATGGGTTTCGACTGCGCTCAGCCGAACGGGCATGGGGCATTTGTCATTAGTTATTTCTCCTCTGCTCCCTGCCCCCTGCTTCTTTAAAGTCCCCAGTTCCTCTGGGCAGACTCAGCTGACCGCAGCTTTGGCTGGCTGTTTCCACACTGCTGCTGCGTACAGTGACTCTTCAAAGTCCGGTGCGATGTCGCTGGTGATGCGTGCCTCGTGCTGCTCCCAGTCGCTGAAAAACAAATCGTGGCTGATGCGCGACACTATGGCAGGCACGTCGCGGCGAATGCTAGGTACGTCACCAATTGGCAGACCGAAACTGACGAAACCAGCAGGATTAAAGACGTGAATGTCTTTCAGGTAGGGCGCAGTACCTGGTACTTTCTCTAGGTATTCGTGGGCACTGCCGAGGTAGGGGTGCGTTCCCAAATCGTCGTCGCGCTGGTCGGCTGGTGGTTTGTAGCGATCGCGCCAAAGTGCAATATACTGGGCAAAGTCGGCTAGTTCAGGGCGCTCTGTCGGGTCAACAAAGTAACCAGTGCCAGCGATCGCAAAATCAAACTCGAAAATATCGTCGTTCACCTGGGCAACGATACGCCCGTCCTTTTCCTGCGCCGATTTCCAAGGTGCAGACAGGTGCAAGTGGAAGTTGGGGAAGGCGATCGCTCGCTCAATTGCGTCCGGTGGTGGTGTAGAGCCTGCCTGCCGAAAGCGCCAAGCTTGGAACCAGCGAGCCTCATCAGGCAGTTGTGGATAATTGTAGTAAGCACCAGGATACCCACGCACTCGAATTACTGGCAGAGAAGCGATCGCCGAGCGCCGTGCGAACAGGTGTACTGCCCTCGCTCCCGATTCCAGCGCCACCCCAGCTGCGTCGAAAGCTGAAGCCGCCGCACCCAACACTGCTACAGTCTTACCGCGCAGTGCTTCAAAATCAATGACATCGGCGGTATGTGCATACAGCGTGCGTGGTAAGTCAGTCAGTACTGGCGGTATGTATGGACCACCAGTGCCAGCAACGCCGTTGGCAAAGATAATCTTGCGCGTAGTCTCCACCTGCGCGACACCGTTCACCTCAAGGTGCAGGCGAAAGAAACCCTCGGCTGGCTCGATCCGCACCAACTTCGTCCGGTAACGAACTGAGATGCCGAGAAACTGCCGATACCAGATGAGGTACTCTGCCCACGCCAACCGAGGGATACGATCAATAGCCGCGTAAGCCTCAGCACCGTGCCGCGCCTCGTACCAAGTTTGGAACGACAGTGCTGGGATGCCCAGTTCAGGACCGGGCAGGTTCTTCGGTGTGCGGAGCTTTTTCATCCGCGCTCGCGTCAGCCACACGCCAGAATTGCCCTCGTCCTCTGCGGCATCGATTACCGTCACGCGACCGATGCCAGCACGCCGTAGCGCAAATGCAAAAGTACTACCGCTGCCGCTACCACCTACTATCGTGACGTTGTGGTTGATACTTGGGCTATCGGGCACCCAGTCATCGGGATCGGGTTCGAGTAGGCGCAGTGCCTCGCGGGCACTGGTATCGGGATCAGTTGTCGTCATGTTAGTCTCCCAGACTAAATCGAGGTTTTACCGAGATGAGTGGTTGGTAAAGACATTTATGCTACCACCAGATTCTTGTCCACTTGTTGAGATTCGATGTTACCTACCTTGGATTCAATCGCCGTACCTTTGAAGAAATCGGGGTTGGCTTCGGTATAAAACTTGTAGGGATTAGCGAAGACATAGGACTTGAAGTCGGCTTCGGTCAGGACGCCTTCTTTCACAAGATCCCAGCTTTCAGCTAGTGGGGCGGTGAGATCGGGCACATCCCAATGACCAACATCGGAGGAATAGATCGCGTTGATCTTGACACCCAACGGATTGGCTTTGTCGTTGAATGCTGCTGCTATAGTGCGATCGTCAGACTCAGAACCAAAGAAGAAATTGTTCACCCAGCGATCGCGAATGTCCTCAATTGTTTCAATGCCAGCAGCCGCAAAATCTTCCAGTTCGCTACCAATCGGCTGACGGCTATAACGGATGAAGGAAGATCCCAGTACACTCTTGACCAATTCCTCTTTGTTAAGAGAATGCCCTTGAGTGATTTCGCCACCGAAGCGTTCAAACAACTCGAACAACTCCGAAGCATTAGTGAGGTCTGGGTTGTAGTTTTGCAGTGCCTTGATATTGCGCTTGGAGAAGCGATCCACCAAATGAACGTAGACGTGGGCACCCCAATCTGCACCACCTTCGAGCATCCCGACGCGCAACTGTGGAAAACGCTTGGTCACACCACCGAAGAACAGCGCCTTGGCAAATGCTTGCGAGCCATCCGCGAAGTGACCAATATGGTTGTTCATGTAGTTACTGGTGGAAGAGCGTCCAGTCCACCCCTGACTGCCGTAATGAGTGGTGACGGGTACGCCCAGTTCGACGACCTTAGCCCAGAAGGGATCGTAGTCGTATTCACTATCTAGTCCGTAAAAGTCGATATAAGAAGCATGTTTGGCTATTCCAGGGAATTGAGCGGCTGGATACTTATCAGCGATCGCCTTAATTGGTCGTTTCACGCCACCAACGATATTAACCACTTTCAATCCCAATGTTTTTACGGCAAACTCTAGCTCCTCAATAGCTTCTTGCGGAGTTGTCGTAGGGATGCCAGCTACCGGTGTCAGGCGATCGCTATATTTACGGTAGATATCAGCATGATAGTGATTAATCGCACGTTGCAGTGCCTGACGGTTCTCTTGACTTGCTCCAGCCGGTGCCAGGACATTGTTCGGAAACAACACAGAATAGTCCGATCCCTGCTCCGCCTGACGCTCATAAAACAGTTCAGGGAGGGTGTAAGTAGCGAGATCCAAAGTGTTGCGGGTGACTCTAGCCCACCAAGGCGATCGAATTGTGCGGTTGTAATGACGTTCTTCTGGAGTTTGTTGATACCAGTCTTTACCGCCACTCTTGGAGTTGAGACGGGAAGATTCCGCATGGCGTAATTCATCCACGAGTTTTGCGCCACCGTAATTAGCGATGTAATCCTCAAGAGCCGGGGTGAAATCATTGGTGTGAACGTCGGTGTCGATGACCGGATAATCAAGGGTTGCTCTAACTGCGGCGGAGGGCGATGTCTTTAATCGGCTATATTCAGTCATGTTTTTTCCTTCAAAAAATCATCGGTTTTTGCTAACGGGAATATTTGCGCTCAAGACTTATACCGTTTCTCCAAAAACTGGCGACATAAGATCCCCCCCAACCCACGCGCTTGTGCTACAAGTCGGGAAACCCGCTGTTAGCACCTGGCTCCCCTTGGCAAGGGCAGGGCTGTTTCATTCCCTCAAAGGCTCATCATGTCAAGGGTTAATCTTAGCCATCGCTCCTTATTTCCTGGAGAAAAATTGAATTTTCTGGGTTCTAATGTAGGTTTTCTATAACTTACAGCGGTTTTCATATGAATAGACCACAAATCGTAGGGTGGGCATTGCTCACAAAAGCCTACGTGATAGACATTTGAGATATTGGTGAGCAATGCCCACCTTACAGAAAACCGCTGTATGTCCCAAAAATTATCGCGCTACATATTGACAAATCCTTCCTCCTTAACGAATGAAACAGCCCTGCTTTGGCAAGGGGGGCACGGGGGGATCGGATTTGTGGCAACAACAAGGAGAATTGGTATTAGATATTAGGTGGCGAACACTACCCAAAATCAAAGCACACGACATTGAATGCAGATATCATTAGGCAAAACCTCACGTTACTAATTGTGCAAAGGTTACTCTCGGAATTTTAAATCTGCAAATCCTTTGACAAATTTAAAATACTATTTCTTGACCAACTAACAGGTGATTATTTTTGAATTCTGACATAATACCCTGGCAAAATACAACTCTTTTGTAAAAAAAATATATGTTAACCAAAAATTAGGCTAATCTAATTGTTAGATTATCTAAATATATATGCTCGGAAAAATGCCTTGTCTTGGATGAGGTGCGTGGCTTTTTCCGTCTACCTCCAAAGATGACAGTTTATTTCTTTCTCTTTTTTAACTGTAATTTACTTAAATCACATGGCACACATATTTGAACCACTTACTATTGGTGCAGTCACTTTTCGTAATCGCATTGCTGTCTCACCAATGTGTCAGTACTTTAGTATAAATGGCTATGTTAATGATTGGCATTTAGTTCATTTAGCTAGTCGTGCGGTTAGTGGTGCGGGTTTAGTCTTGACACAAGAGTAACCATCGCCACGACGAGTATGGAGGTAGTTTTGAAAACCGTACTCGTTTGCTCACAGAAGTAGCGCAATCCATACGAGCAGTTTTACCAGAAGGTTATCCTTTGTGGGTACGAATATCAACAACTGATTGGGCAGAAAATGGTTGGGACATCGAACAAAATATTGTGCTTGCAGATAATTGATAATTCTGCTTGCACAGATTTTGCATATTCAACGGCAGAATCATTTCTCCATCGTTATGGATAAATAACTGCACCAGCGAGAATTACACCCAGTTGTTTTTGACGGGCAAAGGTTTGTTCTCGTAATTTATCCCACCCTTGATCAAATTTGCCTTTATACTTGTCAATCCAGGCTTTGGGGGCGCCGAGGATAAGCGCGGACGGGTAATGAGTTTTTATGCCCTAGCAATGGTCGGTACAATGCCCTTTGGGAATTTGTTAGCTGGAACTTTAGCAGATCATTTTGGTGCGACTAATGCCTTGATTGTCTGTGGTAGTCTGAGTATCTTAGGTGCGCTATGGTTCTGTGCACAATTGCCAGCAGTGAGCCGTTGGATTGATCGCTAAACAAGTCGCTTTTCTTTGGAAAAGTGGAATTAATGGAAACGAATCTTGGAAGTAGCTAAAAATATTAGAAGAAACCAGGGAGACGATTGCTGTTTGGTCAAATCAAGGGTGCGATACGCGTCCCTTGCGCGTGTCCCCTTAGGACTCAGCGTCAAGCCTCCGGCTTATCGCTCCCATACTTTTTTGCTTGGTTGATTAACCAAGAATCCCACGGCTTCAAGCTGTGGGAGTGTCAAGAAAGCACTGGTTGTGCTTCCTTCTGGGCTTTTTGCTTGAAGACAGTTGGTACTTCTGCACTGAATGTCTCACCTTGAACCACTTGGGAGCGAAAACCATCAACCCCTACTGGAACATCGCCAGTGATGGTGGTGCGATAGAGGAGACGCTCAACATCCAAATGATCTAAATCTTGAGGAGCCAGATGCACAGTGGCGCGGTTATCCCAGAACGCGATATCACCATTGTTCCAACGGAAACGGGTAGTGTAAGCAGGTTTGGTGATTTGGTTGAAGAACAACTCAAGCAGCAGCTTACTTTCTTGTGGCGACACGTCAACAATGTGCGAGACAAACCCAGGGTTGACGAATAAGGCACGTTCACCAGTTTCAGGATGAACCCTGACAACTGGATGAATTGAGACTTGTGGATTGACAGCAACGCGCTCAGCAAATTTGCCGTTGCGGGGTTGATGCCCGCCCCCATTAAAGCGATGTTCAGCTTTCAATGTGTCTGCTAGCGCCCGCAGGGGTGCTGACAGTCCCTCATAAGCGGCAACAAGATTACTCCACTGGGTATCACCACCGAAGCTAGGGACATTAACCGCACGTAAAATTGATGCAGCTGGTGGGTTAATAGCCGCTGTTACGTCTGTGTGCCAGGGACCTCCATTGCGAAAACCGTACTGCTTTTCATAGAGCTTACGGTCTACAGGTTTGATCTGGGGAAATCCCGGAACTGGTTCAGGCTCTCCCAAAGGATGGGCGAAAGTTACTTCGCCAAAACGAGATGTAAACTCCACCTGTGCAGCATGATCGATGTTCTGACCACGAAAGAACAGGACTTTCCACTTCAATAGCGCTTTACGAATTTCTTGGACTTGATCATCATTTAGAGGACGGGAAAGGTCTACGCCGCCGATTTCAGCACCGATAAAACCAGCTACCTGTTTGACTTCGATATGCTTGTAGCCCATGTAGATTCTCCAGAGTTTGATCCATAGGTGTTCACACTCGTCCGTTTCTTTTGGAATTTTGCTATCAACTGCAAGCAATATTTCAAAGGAAGCGGTCATAGCTGCTAGTATTATACTGTAAATTGATAAAGTTACCGTAATATGCAATTGCTATATTTATTAGACTGCCGAAATAACGGAAAGTTTATAGCACGTCTGTCTACTAGCACATTTTCAAGCGATCACTTGACTACCCATTAAATTACTTTCGCCGCCACTTTACTTAATGCTCCCTCTAAACGGCTGGTTAATTTTGATGAGCAATGCCTACGGTAAATGCTTGCCCCCGGCTAGTCAGAATCAACCAATTGCCCGTGTCATGATCCATTACGAGGATGGAAACTTTTACAGCAGTTTCAACCAAATCAAATGTTAATTCGCAATACTTAATGTTTGAAAAACTAACAATTAGGGTATCATGTTAACTAGAATTTGCCGTACACATTCTTTGTATATATTATGCAAACTCTATCTACTGCATAAGTCGCCAGACAAAGCAGCAGTCATTAGTCATAAACAAATCAGCGAGCACAATTTTATAGACAAAAAACCAGATCAGTCAAACACGCCAGTGTAGTAGCTGATCTGTTGTCCACTATGTTCCACCTAGACCGTATTTTAGTGTTTGATAAAGGTTGCATTGTAGAATCTGGCACTGATGACGAATGACTAATAAAATGTAGTGCTTACTATAGATTATAAAAAATGCAGGTAGGTGGATTTTTGCCACAAGAAGCCGCTGACAGTGGCAAAGTCTGAAGTTGACTGCCAAAAAAGAGGACAAGGAATTGCTGACAGTCTATAGCGAAAATGAACTACAATTAACAGCTGACGTGCTGGTAATTGGTGGTGGACCTGCCGCCGCATGGGCAGCATGGGCAGCCGCGTCCCAAGGTGTCAAAGTCATCATTGTTGATAAAGGTTTTCTGGGTACGAGCGGTGCAGCAGCTGCCAGTGGCAATGGCATCATGGCTCCTTCTCCAGAGAATTGGGACAAAGTTTTATCGGAGCGTTATCGCTCAGGAAATAACTTAGCGAACTTACGTTGGATCGAGCGTGTTATCGAAAAAACTTGGCTCAGTTTGCCGCTAGTGGAAAATTGGGGCTATCGTTTCCCTAAAGAAAATGGGGAATCTGTGCGCCAGAGTTATTATGGTCCTGAATATATGCGGGTACTTCGCAAAAATCTCTTGCGTATCGGTGTTCAGATTTTCGACCAAAGTCCTGCTCTAGAGCTTTTATTGGCTGACGATGGCTCAGTGGCTGGAGCAAGAGGTGTGCAGCGGCAAAATCATCGTACCTATACTGTTCGTGCTGGTGCAGTAGTCCTGGCGAATGGCGGTTGTGCATTCTTGAGTAAAGCATTAGGTTGCAATACCAATACAGGTGATGGACTGCTGATGGCAGTGGAAGCTGGTGGCGAACTCTCCAGTATGGAAGCTTCTAATCACTAGACCTCTTGCAAAAGTCAGAGATAATAAAGTGGGAGAGTTTTTACAGGC
>NZ_JCACKO010000020.1:0-6600 GCF_059505445.1 Brasilonema angustatum
CACTCGCCGCCGCAAGGGAAATTCAGGATGAGTCATATCGCGCCCTTGCCCTGAGAGCTTTAGCACAGAAACTGCCTCCTGAGTTATTAGCCGAAGCACTCGCCGCCGCAAGGGAAATTCAGGATGAGTCATATCGCGCCCTTGCCCTGAGAGCCTTAGCACAGAAACTGCCATCACACAATGTCAGCTTGAGCAATGCAAGTGTCAGTTGTGCTAACTTCAACTATGCAACCTTGATTAATGCCAATCTAAGTCAAGCCGACTTGAGGTATGGCAATTTGAGAGGAGCCAACCTGAACCGAGCTGACTTGAGCCGTGCCTTTCTAAACCGTACTGATTTGAGTGATGCAAAGCTGATTAACACTAACCTGAGTGGTGCAAACTTCAGAGATGCTAATCTAATTAATGCCAATCTGATTGGTAGCAACCTGAAAAATGCTAATCTAATTCGTGCCAATCTAATTGATGCTGATCTGAGTGGTGCAAATGTAGAAAAAGCCCGATTTGGATATAATCAAGGAATTTCAGAATCTATAAAACTCGACCTAATTCGACGAGGTGCAATCTTTGTTGGAGAACCTCCCACCCAGGATTCAAGAGTTTTGGTTACTAGATAGTGAGTAAAAAGCTTATAGCTTTTGTCCCAAAAACCCGGTTTATGTTACCGGGAAGACCGAAATTTCGTTGACTCAACAAGAAGAAACCGGGTTTTTTAGTCACAATAATGAATACTGAATCGGTGTTATAGTAAGTCTTTCACAATCCAAAATCTAAAATCTAAAATCCAAAATGGTATAAGGCAGGTTGCATAACTTGTCAAAAGCCACTGTATTTATATTCAGATGGTTTTTGGAGCAAGTTTATGCGAATCTACTGGAAGCCGATTATTTGTGAGGTGATATTAGAAATTCTGCTAGAACTAGCCCCAGGAAGCTTCGACATTATGGCGACTATTAGCGAGTATTTGGTGGAATCGACTTGGGAAGCTAGCAGAACTTCAATTCAACTAGTTTTGGGAATGAATTCCCAAGTAGCTTTCCACTAATCTCTCTAAAAGGAGTAAGTGCCATCTGCTCCTCAAAACACTTACTTTACAAGACTTGCAATACAGTTCGGATAAGATCCCCCCGCCTGCGGCGACCCCCTTAAAAAGGGGGTAAAAGAGGGTTAGAAGCCCCCCTTTTTAAGGGGGGTTTGGGGGGATCTCTGTTGAGAGAAACAAGCTAACCGAACCGTATTGACAAGACTTGCAGACAAATTTTGTTTTCCCCCAAAATCAGCTAGTGGCTACAAAACTTTTTACAATCTTGGATCAACAGGTTCGCTCTCCATCGCCAAAATACCAAAAACACACTCATGCACACGACGCAGTGGAACATGAGCAACAAATCGCTCCAAAGCCTCGACACCCAAAGCAAACTCCCGCATCGCCAAAGACCGCTTGACAGATAGTCCTCGTTGGCGCAAACGTTGCAAATTCTCAGGCGTTGAGTATTCCGGACCATAAATAATTCGCAGATATTCCCGTCCCCGACACTTAACCGCAGGCTGGACAATTCCGCGACTACCTCTAACAAGAAATTCCCTTGGCTTAACCACCATACCTTCACCCCCCACATTTGTGAGTTCTTCCCACCAACGAACTCCTTCTGCTTGACTGCTAGGGTCAGTCAAATCTATCATTTTATATGTCGTTGCTAGCAGTAACTCTGGATCGCACTGAGCAAATTTTGCAACCTGCTCCATGTGCCAGCGATGGTCTTTATCTGTGTGGACACTTCCCTCTGTTGCCAGAATATGGAAAGGAGCAAGTTTGAGGTCAGATATATCACTTACTGACCAACAATAGCGTCGATAAGCACTGACATACTGCTGTGCCATATCTACACGTTGCTGATATTGACTGAGTTGGGTGCTAACCTCAATACCACGCTCATATGCTTGTTGCAGCACACTCACAGCATCGCCAAGGGCAAGACGTGACGCTATCCCAACAGCTGCATATTGTTCCCGCAGTAACCCCTGTGCCTTTACTGACCAAGGCATGAGTTCGCAGTCCAGACAAACCCAGTCGGTATCAAATGTTTCCCAAAAACCACTTTGTGAAAGGGCAGCATTAACCCGCCCTAAGAATTCTACCTCTAGTTTTGAATCGTCAAAAAAGCGCCTTCCCGTGCGGGTATAGCAGATACCAATACCCTCATCTACCACACCAAACCGTTGCTTGGCAACCATTTCATCTCGGCACACAACAACCACAGCCCGTGAACCCATGTGCTTTTCTTCGCAGACAACTTCAGTGATTCCTTGGTTCTGGTAGTAGGCAAACGCTTGGGTTGGATGTTCCAGATATCCTGTTGCTTGAGATGTTTCCACCGGAGACATGGTGGGTGGTAGGTAAATCAGCCATTTAGGGTTGGCAGCAAAACGGCTCATCACCTCTAAGGCGGCGATCGCATTCTCTTCCCGTATTTTGATATTGGGCAAAAGACGGGTATTGATCATGCGCTGACCAAGTACATCTTCAATATTCAGCACATCGTCGTGTTGCTGCTGTGCAGTTTTTTCGATGCCCGATTCTTGATTTTCCACTTGCGAAATCGGTCTGACAGGTTCGCAGTAAGTGCGGGCTGCGGGAACACTTACTAATTCCTTCTCTGGATAACGCAGAGCAGTTAGTTTACCGCCAAATACACAACCTGTATCAATGTCAATTGTATTATTTAACCATTCTGCTTCTAAAACGGGTGTGTGTCCGTAAATGACCATTGCTTCACCCCGGTACTCTGCTGCCCAGTTGTAACGAACGGGTAAGCCAAACTCATCAATTTCTCCGGTGCTTTCACCATACAAAGCAAACTCCCGGACAGCAGCAGAACCGCGTCCCTGCATTTCCTGCCTCAAGCCCGCATGGGCAACAACAAGCCGCCCTGCATCAAGAACGTAGTGACTCACAAGAGAATCGAGAAACTCACACAGTTCTTTAGTGAAGGGTTTGCGGACTTCTTCTGGTAACGCCTCAATTTCTGCTAAGGTTTGCTCTAAGCCATGATTGACCTTGACATTTTTACCTCGTAATTTCCGCAAAAGTTTGTTTTCATGATTACCAGGAATGCAAATAGCTGTACCTGCTGCAACCATGTTTTGCACAAGTTTAACTGTATCTAGGATACGTGGTCCCCTGTCTACTAAATCACCAAGAAAAACAGCTTTGCGTCCTTCAGGATGGTAGTAGGTGGGGAAGGAAGGGAGGGAAGGAGAGAGGGAGGGAAGGAGGGAAGGATATTTTCCTAGACTCTCACTCTGTGTTTCTCTTACTTCACTTGTTTGGTAGCCTAACTTCTGTAATAATGCTTCGAGTTCGTCGCAACAGCCGTGAATGTCGCCAATGATGTCAAAAGGACCGTGTTCATATTTACGGTTGTTCCAAAGAGGTTGACGCTCAATTTCTACAGCTTCAATTTCTTCTACTGAATTGAGAACGTAGACGTAGCGAAAGCCCTCTCTTTCCAATCCGCGCAGGGAACGCCGCAAAAATTGAGTGTGACGACGCACGACATGAGAACCAAATTGGCGCTCTGGTCGTTGTTGGTTGCGTTGGTGACACACTTGTTCTGGTAAATTGAGGGCGATCGCCACTGAAAAACAATGATACTGCCGTGCTAATGCCACCAATGCTTTACGATCTTCTGGCTGGACGTTAGTAGCATCGATTACCGTGAGTTTACCTGCTGCCAGTCGCTTGGCGGTAATATAGTGCAGTACATCAAAAGCATCACCAGAAGCAGATTGGTTATTTTCATCATCGGATACCAATCCGCGACAAAAGTCTGAGGATAAAATTTCAAACGGTGCAAAGTGATTGTGGGCAAATGTTGATTTCCCGGAACCGGAAGCACCGATGAGGACAACTAAAGAAAGTTCAGGAAAAGTTATTTTCATTTCACTTATAAAAACTTTTGTGATTATGTTTCTTAAATTTGATAGCTAAACACCCCCATCTGCGTCGGAGAACCAACTTCTGGATCTTCCTCTCCTATTGCTTGAAATTTCACACTGTAGCCAAAGCGTTCTGCAACTTGGTTTGCCCAAGTTTGGAATTGTTGGCGCGTCCATTCAAAGCGGTGATCTCTATGTCGTAGTTTTCCAGCAGGTAAGTTCTCAAATCTGACGTTATATTCAATATTGGGTGTTGTCACAACCACAGTTTTGGGTTGGGCAAATTCAAACAACACCCGCTCAAAAGCAGCAAAGCGCGGTAAGTCGAGATGCTCAATCACCTCAATTACTGTAGCTGCATCGTAGCCTGTAAAACGTTTATCTTGGTAAGTGAGTGCGCCTTGAATCAGTTGTAGACGTTCCGATTGGGTACGAGGTAAGTGCAGGCGATCTAATCTCTCTTGTGCGACTTCCAATGAACGGTAGGAAACATCAACACCAGTCATTTGCTCAAAAAAGCTATCTTTAACCAGAGTTCGTAATAAATTCCCTTGGGCGCAACCTAAATCAATGACTCGTTTTGCGCCGCTTTCTTTTAAAGTAGTAATAACAGCATTTAACCGCTGCTGATTTAGGCTAATGGGCTTTTCTACAGCTGCTTCTTCTTCAGCATGGCTTTCTTGGGTACTGTCTGGATCGAGTTCGTCTTCCTCTGCAAGTTGTGCCAAAGCCGCGCGAGTCAAACGACCTAGTTTTTTCAGGTAACGATGAGTAATTGTTTCCCGTGCTGGATGTCCAGTTAACCAACCCTCTCCATGACGCAGGAGTTTTTCGATTTCCTCATCACCTACCCAATAGTGTTTATCGTCATCCAAGACTGGTATTAGTACGTACAGATGACTCAGCAAGTCAGCAAGGGGTAAGGTATGCTGCAATTCTACAGTGTAGTACTGGCTCTGTCCCCAATCAGGAAATGTCTCATCTAAAGGATGACTTTGAGCAGTGACAGTGTAACCTAATGGTTCAAAAAGCTGTCGTAGAAATCCTTCGCCACCTCGACAAGGTAAAACAGATAATTTCGCAACCAGAGGGACAGGAGTTTGTACTAATTCAGGTTTATCTTTACAACGCCCTGCAAGCGCAGTACTAAAGACTTGAGCGATCGCCACACTTAAAAATGAAGAAGCAACATAAGGGCGATCGTTCACGTATTGTTCTAAATTTACACTACGTCCGCGCACTAACTTCACTGGATCAATATCCAAAAGCAGTGTTGCAGTGCATCGTTGCTCATTTGCTTCTGGATAGAAGATGTGCGCTTGTCCAAAGGAAAGAGAAAAAGATTGGCAACGATCTGGGTGTTTATGCAGTAAGTACCCTAAATCTGTAGCTGGATAATATGTGGTTGTAATTGACAGCAGCATTCACAATAAACAGAGGTTCACTCTCGGTAGAATAATCATAACTACTGCTCAATAGCTTGTGATTTCGGAAAAGATTTATTTAATGCTGTCATAGCACTTCTTACTTGATATTTCTTAACAGATTCTTTTGAAAATAAGAATATTTTGTTGGGCTGAATATTTGTGGTAAGCTAGCTGATTTTCCTGTTTGTCTTTCTATAAGTTGTATATAGAATTAAACACTCTAGATCATTAGGGAGCATCTTGTGAATATCGAAACTGATCGCGGTAGCGGCAGGTTTTTCCTGGAATATTTCTGTTAAGATTGAACCTACACACCAAATTTTTTGTTAAGACTGGCAGTGAGGAGTGAAGTGTGTAGTTGTAACGGAGATTATGGTACTTTCTCTACACCCCTATGGGCGCAATCCATTGTACCTCTAACCTTACACTTTACATTCTTTGAAGACGTTAATTTTTGTTTGATTGTGTAAATCCCGTTCATCAATACCCCACCTACACAGCAACTAGGTGGGATTATTGTTTATAGCACTGTTTTTTTTATTAGGACTTATATCATGTCCTGCTAAATACTTACATGGTTGATGATTATCTAACCCTAGAATTTTTGCTATTACTGCAACGAGTTTTACGTTTTATTTCAGATATCATACCCATGTGCAGGTACTTAAAAGCTTCAAAACTTCTAACCTCCTAATTGCTTTTTGATAAATTTGACAGTACTCGTCAATAAATTTGACTGTGGGTATTGGTTGACGAGGCTCTACCATAACACAGGTACTAGTTCTAGCGTTTGTCTTTAATTATACGAAGAGCGAGAGTGACAAAAGAGGGTTAGGTATTGTTTCCAAAAATGGAAATCAAGTATGGTGCATCTAAAAGAATTCTCATTAATGTCTTCCAAGATACAAAGTACTGAGAAATTCAAAGTAATAAAGATAGCAATTCCAGCAACTTCAATCGAACAGGCGATTGCGCAGAGCGCAGACGCCCTTGGCGTATCGCTAAAACTAAAGTCGAAGAGGAACGTCATCGCTCCTTACCCTTCGGGTTCGCCAGTTCGACGGGACGGAAACCGACACCGCCGACTGGACTCACCAGCACAACTGGTAGTTTGCCTGATCATAGCAATGAGCCTGTGGTCGAGAGATTCAATGCGGGATGTATTAAAAAATCTCATTTATGGTCTTTCAAAAGCATAGGTCAAAATTGGTAAATATTGGCGTATCCCGTGTAA